>CAXAFJ010000030.1:0-23836 GCA_963968025.1 uncultured Pseudomonadales bacterium
CGAGCAGCAGCAGCTTTTCAGTGATCGTGGTCTTGCCCGCATCCGGGTGCGAGATAATGGCGAAGGTACGGCGCTGTGTGACAGATTCAGTCATTGGGGTTTCTGGGTTTGTTGAAAGGCGCGCAGTATAACGCTGCGGGGGTTGGTGGTCAGCTATTAATGCACCCGGCTGCCCCATGAGCCCGAGAAGGGCTCTCCAATAGCTGACGTATATATATTATGAAACGTGGCAATGCTCTACAACCCAACCACTGTTACCTGCAAGAAACTATTTAGTAACAATAACTAGCGAAGGAATAGTATGACTACAGTAATCGCAGAGTCTCAGACCGATATCGATAATATAAACAATCTACTTAGCAAGAAGTTGCCAGCCTATCGCAAAGCCTACAGCGACAGAGTTAGCGGGCTTATGTCATGTATTGCTGAACTTTCCTACCTTCGCTTTAACCCTCTATTTCCAGATGGATCTCAGCAGGACTACTTCCTAGATGCGATAAAAAATTGATTGATCAGAACAGTCAATCAGCGCTATCAAAGCTAATAGGTCTCGTTGGTTATGATCCTAAAAAAGAAGCTGCTGATTTAGCAGAGAATCTTGCATTACTCAGTCTCAAGCTAGTCGATACGTTTGATAGAAACGGAACTCAGGCGATTATTGTCGCCAATAGCGATTTTTCAGTGCTCGCGTTTAGAGGAACCGAGGCAAGCAGCATCAGAGATATAAAAGCCGATGCCCGTGCCATCACAGTAGCCTGCCCCAGCGGCGGCAATATCCACTCAGGATTTAATAATGCCTATCACGAAGTCGCACTCGATATTCAAAAACGGCTTGATAAAGACGATCTCAAAGACCTGCCTCTGTATATTACTGGGCATAGCCTCGGCGGCGCACTAGCTACGGTCGCGGCAAAGAAAATGACCCACCCTCTCGGTGGCATTGCTGCCTGTTATACCTTCGGATCACCCAGGGTTGGCGATGAACACTGGATAACTAATATCAAAACACCCATCTATCGAGTGGTTAATGCCGCTGACTGCGTCACGATGCTGCCACCTGGAGATGAGACCATTACGGCACTGGGTTGGTTAGAACAGTGGCTTCCCTATATTGGCAAGCCGACCCGCGCCTTTTTACTTAGCAAAGTTAACGGCTACCTACATGCTGGCGATATGCGCTACATGACCAACTGTGCCACAGAAGACTACAGCAGCGTCGAATTGCTCTATTCGGTGAGCCTGTTCTACCGGATTAAGGGGCTGGTGATTAAAAAATTGCCATGGCTCAAACTTCTCAAAGACCACTCGATAAAAACCTACCGTAAAAAATTATTAGTGATTGCGTTGAGCCGCAATGCGTAACTACTGGTAGCAATATAAAAACACTCCGCCAAAACGCCTGTAGTCGATAACCCAGCTATTCACTCAAGGAATGAGGAATTACCCATGCAAGTGCTTACAAAAATCCGCCAATTTAGCCTTATAGGCCTCAGCCTATTGATCATGGGCTGCGTTTCTATTCCTCCCGAGGCACCCGAGTTATCAACACAGCTTGGCAATCGAATCTCGGCCATTGAACAATCTAATCTGACACTGCTGCATCGTTACTTCGACCGCAAAAAATTGGATGTTGACGAGTTTATTCAACATGAATGGGTGCCAGAATTTGCCAATCAGTTTTTTGCAGAACCAGCAATTGCCAGTGTATGGGATCAGATCGTCGCCAGTGGCAATAAGCAGGATCGGCTTAAGTTTATTCTTAAAACCAGCCCCAAACTGCAGCAGAAGATCAATCAAAAACGCGTGGAATTGATTCAGCCGCTAGAGGTATTAGAGCAACGCATAGAAACCAAGCTGACGGCCGATTACGCTCAAGCAAAGGCGATTAACAACAGTATTACCGGCTTTTTACTCTCAGCCTCCAAGGTGGTGGAAAATCGTGATCGATACCTTGAAATGGTTGGCGTAGACAGTGATGAAATAACGCAATTTATCGACACAACAGACGCCATCGTCTCCGGCCTCCTAGAAAAATCACAAAACATAGAGGGTAAAGTCGCTAAAGGCGAAAAGTACCTGCAGAAAATCAATGAGCTCCGCAACTCCATTTAAAGTCTTTAATAAGAAAGCTCTTGAATAAAAAGCTCTGTAATAAAAAGCTCTCCAACAAAAACACATACCGCAAGGAAGAATAAAATGGCTATAGACTGGGATCAATTCGACATAGACGTGGGTCAGGCCGCTGAGCGCAGCGCTGACGCAACAGACGAAATATTGGCATCAAAGGTCTCCTCTCTCACCAGCATGACCGATACAGAGGTGAAAGAGCTTTTACCCCAGCCCGCCGATGTCAAAGTATTGGGCAAATTATTAAAAGTAGTTCAGTCAGCGACCGACAGAAATACCAAGATCAACCAGATAGTCAATAATGCTGAGGAGTTTGCCGGCGTGGTATTAGCCCTAACCAAGAAACTTATCTAACCCCAGAACACCTGAATGCAACTCATCCAGCGGCCCCTACAGCCCGTATACCGGCGGTCTTTGCATGAATAATATTTGTCGATCCGATGCGCTTGCCGTATGGTCTCGGCTCTAGCACAACCACCGCATTCAGGAGCGATCAATGAAATATCAGGGCCAGACCGACTACGACCACCAAGGACCTTCCCCGCGTCGTGGTGTGTTGCTGTGCAATTTGGGTACGCCGGATGCACCCAAAACTGCTGAGTTGCGCCGCTATCTGAAAGAATTCTTGAGCGATCCCCGTGTTGTAGAAGTGCCGCGCCTGCTGTGGTGGATGATTCTCAATCTGATTATTCTGCGTATTCGCCCAAGTCGTTCGGCGAAGCTCTATGCCAGTGTCTGGTCTGAAGGTGGTTCGCCGCTGATGGTCCACTGCAAGGCTCAGACCGCTGGGGTGAAGAAAATTCTCGATGAAAAATTTAATGCGGATGTGCCTGTGGCTTTAGGCATGAGTTATGGCAACCCTTCCATGGAGTCGGCGATTGCCGAACTGACCGCGCAAAATGTACACAATATTACTGTGCTGCCACTCTACCCCCAGTATTCAGGCGCCACTATAGGCTCTACCTTTGATGCGGTAGCTAAGGTTTTTACCAAAACACGCTGGGTGCCTGAGTTGCATTTTATTGGCGGTTATCAGCAGTCTGAAGCCTATATAGATGCCCTGTGCGAGACTATCCGCAAGCAGTTCGATGAGCATGGAGAGCCGGATAAGCTGGTCTTTTCCTATCATGGCACGCCTCAGAGTTATCTGAAAAAGGGCGATCCGTATCACTGTCTCTGTCATCAGACTACGCGTCTGGTACGTGAGCGTATGGGGCTGGATGAACATAAGATTATGACGACCTTTCAGTCACGCTTTGGTCGTGAGCCTTGGTTGCAGCCCTACACCGATAAGACCATGGAAGTGCTGCCTGAACAGGGCATTAAACATGTGGCAGTGATTTGCCCGGGATTTTCATCTGACTGTTTGGAGACTATTGAAGAGATTAATATGGAGGCCCGTGAGCTGTTTATTGAGGCTGGGGGTGAGACCTTTCATTACATTCCCTGTTTGAATGATAATCCGGCACATATTGAGGCGCTAGCCGAGGTGGTGAGTAAGTACCTGTAGGTTGGGTCAAAATATGTTATCTCGAACGCCGGTGCGAGATCTCGAGATCCCTCGTCGCTTCGCTCTACCGGGATGACAGTCTCTTATGCGCGGAAAAAAATTGGCTGGCCGAGGTGCCAGAATAATCGCCTAGATTTTCATATTGCCTTGCAACCAAACCTGTAAAACATCTCCACAGGACCCCGCCACAGTGGCCGTGGCAATCCCATCGCCGCGAGTCTTTCCATCATTAATAATCACAATCGGCTTATCCTGTTTGCTCGCCCAAAGACAAAATCGATAACCCGAAAAGGCCACCAGTGACGAGCCCACCACCACTAGCCCCTGGGCATCTTGCATCTGCTGTTCCACCTCAGCCACCCTTTGAGCAGGCACTGAATCACCAAAAAACACTGCATCCGGTTTTAATATGCCACCACAGTTTTCACAGTCTGGCACCTGCATATTAGTATGATCGAGATTATCCACATCGGCATCACCGTCCGGCGCTATGGCTCCGGCAAGTTTAGCGAAATCAGGGTTATTACTCTCCAGCCACCCCTGCAAAGGGGCTCGCGGCAAACGCAAATTGCAGCTAATACAGGAGACACTATCAACACGACCATGGAGATCAATAACCTTTTCACTCCCGGCGCGCTGATGCAAGCCATCGACATTCTGCGTCACCAGGCAGGAAATCACCCCCAACTTCTCCAAGCCAACCAAAGCCTGGTGCGCCCCATTGGGCTGGGCGCTGCTCATAAATCGCCAGCCCACCAGATTGCGCGCCCAAAACCGCTGTCGTGCCTGATGATTGCCGACAAACTCCTGATGGGTGACCGGCGGTTTGCGCTGCCACTGACCATGCCGATTGCGATAGGTGGGTACGCCAGATTCGGCGCTGACACCGGCGCCGGTGAGCACTAGCCAACGAGGCTGAGAATTGAGCAATGTAATAACAGTTTGCAATGGTTCACCCTAGAGGTTTGCTTGGTTTGGCGGCAACTTAAAGACAGGCATTATTGATACGCAATCCGTATACTGTCGGTTTTCGTTTGTACTGACTCTAGCCAAGTAAACCTTATGAATATTAAAGCTTATATGCAAACACTGGGCAGCCAAGCTCGAGATGCGTCTCGAATCATTGCTGCTGCAGATACTGCACTGAAAAATCAGGCACTTCTGGCAATCGCCGAAGCGCTTAACCATGACCGCGAAAAGCTCTTGGCGGCCAATGCTATCGATATGCAAAACGGCCGCACCAATGGTCTCGACGCTGCTCTGCTCGATCGTCTGGAGCTCAATCCAGCGCGTATCGATGCCATGATCGAAGGTCTCCACCAGGTTGCTGCCCTGCCCGACCCCATAGGTGAAATGACTGACTTGGAAGATCGTCCAAGCGGTATCAAGCTCGGCAAGATGCGCGTTTCACTGGGTGTGGTGGGCATTATTTATGAGTCTCGCCCCAACGTGACAATCGACGCTGCCAGCCTCTGCCTAAAATCAGGCAATGCAACTATTTTGCGCGGCGGCAGTGAAGCGATTCAATCGAATCAAGCAATTGCTGCCTGTATCACTCAGGGATTGATCGAAGTCGGGTTGCCCGAAGCCGTGGTTCAGGTGGTCAATACCACTGACCGTGCAGCCGTGGGTGAGTTGATTACCATGACCGAATTTGTCGATGTCATTGTGCCCCGCGGTGGAAAAAGCCTGATTCAACGAATCAGTGCCGATGCTCGTGTGCCAGTCATCAAACACCTGGATGGCAACTGCCATATCTATATCGATGATCGCGCCGACCTGCAAAAAGCCGCGGCCATTGCGTTAAATGCCAAGACCCATCGCTATGGCGTATGCAATGCCATGGAGTCCTTGTTAGTAGCCGAATCGGTTGCCGATAAAGTATTGCCTGAGCTGGCTGCCCTCTATGCCGAGAAAAACGTTGAACTGCGCGGCTGTGACAAGACTCGCGAGATTATCGCCTCGGCCGTTGCCGCCAACGAAGAAGATTGGAGCCTGGAGTATCTGGCGCCGATATTGTCGATCAAGGTGATTGCCGGTCTCGAAGACGCTATCGAGCATATCAATCGCTACAGCTCCCAACACACCGAAGCCATTATCACCGAAGATCGGGAGCGCGCTAATCGCTTTATCCGTCAGGTGGATTCCAGCTCCGTGATAGTCAATGCCTCGACGCGCTTTGCCGACGGTTTTGAATATGGTCTCGGTGCCGAAATTGGTATCTCTACAGACAAGATCCACGCTCGCGGGCCTGTTGGCTTGGAAGGACTCACCTGTCAAAAATGGGTGGTCTATGGCGACGGACAGATTCGTCAATAATATGTCTGTTGCTCTGTTTGGCGGGACCTTTAACCCGGTGCATCTAGGCCATCTGCGCATTGCCGTAGAGCTCGCCGAGCTGCTTGAAGTGGATCAGTTGCGTATGGTTCCCTGCTCACTGCCGCCGCACCGAGAGGCCTTGAGCGTGTCCGCAGAGCAGCGCATGACCATGTTACAAACCGCCGTTGCCGACTATCCGCAACTGGTGGCTGACGATATTGAGCTGCAGCGTGGCGGCGCCACTTACACCATAGATACGCTGCGCCAAATCAGGCAACAGATTGGCAGCGATACACCGTTATATTTTTGTATTGGCATCGATGTGCTAATCACCTTGGAGAGCTGGCAAGAGTGGCAACAACTCTGCGATTACTGTCATTTGGTGGTCTCCGCAAGACCCGATTATGTAATGCCAAGCTCCGGCCTGTTGACTGATTGGATAAATCAGCACCGCTGTAACGATTTACCGCAACTAAAACAGTGCAGCGCTGGTAAACTGTATTTTTGTGACACCATTAGGCTGGCAATCTCATCGACGGATATACGCGATAAGATCAAGCACGGCGATGCGATTGACTTCCTGACACCGGCAGCCGTCGTTAACTACATTCATAACCACGATTTATACGAGTAATTTTTTCACTATGACCCAATCATTAAAAGACGTTGTTATCGCCGCGCTGGAAGACGTTAAAGCGCAAAATATTATTGCACTGGACGTTCGCGAACTGACCGGCGTGATGGATCACATGATCGTCGCCAGCGGCAATTCCAACCGCCAGGTAAAGTCTCTGGCCAGCAATGTTGCCGTTGAAGGAAAAAAAGCCGGCTTTAGCATTATCGGCGTTGAGGGCGACGATACCTCCGAGTGGATTTTGGTGGACTTCGGCGATGTAATTGTCCACGTTATGCTGCCCGCCACACGCGCGTTTTACGATCTCGAGCGACTCTGGTCAATGCGTCCAGGGGATGCCCAAGACGATCCAGAAAATGAACGCCACCTGCTCGGCGACGGCGACTAGGCACGCAGACCGACAATGAAACTAAAGCTTCTGGCAGTGGGTACACGCATGCCCAGCTGGGTTGAAACCGGCTGCACTGAATACGGCAAGCGTATGCCGCCAGAGCTGCGTATCGAGACGGTTGAAATTGCCCTCGGTGCCCGGGGCAAAAACCAGCCCGCCAGCAAAGCGATCGAAAAAGAGAGTCAGGCTTTATTAAAAGTCATTGGCGATCAAGATTTTGTCGTTGCCTTAGATGTCCTGGGTCGCTCAATGAGCACCGAGAAACTGGCCGCCAATTTGGCCGACTGGCAGATGAATGGCCGCGATATCTGCCTGTTGATTGGCGGACCGGATGGTCTCTCAAGTGACTGTCTGGCCCGCGCCAATATGCGCTGGTCACTGTCGGACTTAACAATGCCTCACCCACTGGTGCGCATTGTTCTGATGGAACAGCTCTATCGGGCATGGACGATAAATGCCAATCACCCTTATCATCGCAGTTAGCGACAATGGATTTACGGTGATCGAATAATATGATGGTTGATGCGGCTTTTTCAGATCCAGCACGGGAGCGAATGCTATTTGCACGCAGACTGTTTGTCGGTACTCTGGTGACGCTAATACTCTCTATTGTATTAAGCCTGCGCTACTTTGATCTGCAAATTTCCCGCTACCAAAACTTTGCCACCCAATCGAACAATAACCGGGTATTGGTTCGGCCTCTGCCACCGCCACGCGGTTTAATCTACGACCGTAATGGCAAACTGATCGCCGATAATCGCCCCAGCTATAACCTAACCATCGTGCCTGAGCGCAGCGACGATGTTGAACAGTTACTCAGCGACCTGGGCCAATTAATCACCCTTTCTAAGCGTGATATTCGGCGGTTTCGCAAAAATCTAAAGCGCCGACGTCCTTTTGAACAGACCACATTACATGTCAATTTAAGTGAAGCCGAACGCGCTATATTAGCCGTGAATGGCCACAGACTAAGTGGCGCTGAAACCTCAGCGCGACTGATTCGCCACTACCCCTTTCAAGATCTATTTGCCCATGCCGTCGGCTATCTCGGGCGTATCAATGAGCGCGAAAGCCAAACCATTGAAAGCGTCAAATACAGCGGCACTGACTCCATTGGCAAGGTAGGGTTAGAAAAGTTCTATGAGAACCAGTTGCTCGGCACAGTCGGCAGCGAGCAAGTGGAGACCAATGCCCGCGGCCGCGCCATGCGCGTGCTGGATAAAACCCCCGCCGTACCCGGCGACAATCTAACCCTCTATATCGACAGTGATCTACAGCGGGTGGCTTTCGATGCCTTTAAAGGGGAGCGCGGCGCACTGGTCGCCATTGAAGTTGCGACCGGTGGTATTTTGGCCATGGTCAGCACCCCCAGTTATGACCCGAACTTATTTGTTACCGGCATCAGTCAAAAAAACTACGACGGTCTGCTCTACTCTAATGACCGACCGCTTTTTGATCGCACCATTCGCGGCCAGTATCCCCCGGGCTCAACCATCAAACCGATGTTTGGACTGATCGCGTTGCAACATAATATTGTCACCCCCAACGACAAAATTAATGACAACGGTTATTACTACTTCGAAGGTATTGAGCGTCCCTGGCGGGACCATAACTTTGCCCGAGGTGGCCATGGCGATGGCGTCAATCTATCGAAAGCCATTATCGAGTCCTGCAATATTTATTTTTATGGTCTCGGGGTTAAAACCGGTATAGAGCTACTCTCAAATTATGGCTCACAGTTTGGTCTCGGCAGTGCCACCGGCATCGATATGCCTGGAGAGAGACCCGGCATTATGCCCAATAGAGCCTGGAAAAAAGGTGCGCACGGTCAGAGCTGGTTTGATGGTGACACTATTAATGCCAGTATCGGCCAAGGCTTTATGCTCACCACACCGCTGCAACTGGCAGTGATGTCGGCCCGTATCGCCAGCCGCGGCGATGCGCGCACGCCGCGCCTAGTAAAGTCGATCAATGGCGTGGAACAAACGCCCCTGCAAACAGAGGATAATATTGAGGTCAGCGCCAAGCACTGGGACTACATGCATCAAGCCATGCAAGATGTTGTGCACAGTAGCCGCGGCACTGCCAGAAGCATCAGTAAAGGCTTAGACTATAAAATTGCCGGCAAAACCGGTACTGCCCAGGCCATCAGTATTGATGCCGAGGAAAAATATGACAGCAGCAAAATCGACAAGCGCCAGTGGGACCACGCCCTATTTGTTGCCTTTGCGCCAGTTGAAAAGCCCAAGATTGCTATCGGTTTAATTGTTGAAAATGGTGAACATGGTGGCTCCTCCGCGGCCCCCATTGCCCGAGCTGTGTTTGATGCCTATATGCAGTCGCAACAATCCGCCACGTCGGTCGTAAGGAGATAAACAGGTAATGACTCATGCATAGAGGTGATTTTGTTCGCCAAATGAGCAACCCGGGCGGGGATCGACGACCGGCCCGAGCTCTGCATATCGATATACCCCTGCTACTGCTGTTGCTGGTGCTCTGTGGCATCGGCCTAACCGTGCTCTACAGCGCCAGTGGTCAGAGTATCTTTTACGTTAAACGTCAGGCCACCTTTATGCTGGTGGGTCTGTTTTCTATGCTGCTTGTTGCCCAGTTTAAACCGCGCTTTTGGGAGCGTGGCTCGGCGCTGGTTTATATTGGTGGCCTGCTATTGCTGGTGGCGGTGTTGTTTTTTGGGATCGGTGCAAAGGGTGCACAGCGCTGGTTGGATTTGGGCTTTACCCGCTTTCAACCCTCTGAATTAATGAAGATCGCCGTACCCATGATGGTCTCGGCCTATCTCAGCAAGCGCTATCTGCCGCCGCAATTTAAGCATGTGTTTTTTGCCACTCTGGCCACTCTACTGCCGGTACTTTTGGTGGCCAAGCAGCCTGATCTGGGCACCTCTTTAATTATTTTCTCCTCGGGATTCTTTGCGATTTTTCTCGCCGGCCTCGGCAAACGCTATCTGATTTCCACTGGGCTATTGGCCCTCGCGGCGGTTCCTATCCTCTGGTTCTATGTGTTGCTCGACTATCAAAAACAGCGCGTGCTAACACTGCTAAACCCTGAAGATGACAAACTCGGTGCCGGCTGGAATATTATTCAATCAACCACAGCCATTGGCTCTGGGGGCTGGAGCGGCAAGGGCTGGACTCAGGGCACCCAATCACAGCTCAACTTTCTCCCAGAGAGCCACACTGACTTTATTATTGCCGTGCTGGCGGAAGAGTTTGGTTTGATCGGGGTATTGACACTGCTACTGGTCTACCTACTATTGATTGGCCGCTGCATGGTCATCGCACTGAATGCCCAGACCATGTTTAGTCGACTGGTTGCCGGCACACTAAGCCTGACCTTCTTTGTCTATATTTTTGTCAATATGGGCATGGTCTCCGGTATTTTGCCGGTGGTTGGGGCACCCCTGCCATTTATTAGCTATGGCGGCTCAGCAATTGTGACTCTGTTCTGTGGATTTGGTATTCTGATGGCCATCAGCACTGAGCCGAAACGGATTTAGGGATAAACCTTTGAAAAAACACCTCGCAACAGCACTACTCTCTCTCGCCGGCCTAGTGGCATTGCCTCTGGCAAGTCTCAGTCAGGCAGACTATTCAGCCCATCCAGAGGCCGCTGAGTTTATCGACAGGATGGTCGAGGAACACCAGTTTCCCAGGGAAGATATTGTCTGTTGGTTGAGCGTCGCCAAACACCAAGACTCCATCGTCAACGCCATGAGCCGACCCGCAGAGAAGGTCAAACCCTGGTATGAATACCGCAAACACTTTATCTCCGACCGACGAATTAGCGGCGGCGTTAAATTCTGGCAGGAACACAGTGAAACACTGGAACAGGCGGAGCGCGACTTTGGTGTCGACCAGGCGATTATTGTCAGCATTATTGGCGTCGAGACCAACTACGGCAGCAATACCGGCAGCTATAAAGTGGTGGATGCCCTAGCGACTCTGGCCTTTGACTACTACACCTACACCAACAAGCGCGCCTCGCGCAAACGCTTCTTTACCGCCGAGTTGGAAAACCTCTTTTTACTCGCCCGTGAGCAGGGCCAGAACCCCATCGAACTCACAGGCTCCTACGCCGGCGCCATGGGCTGGGGACAGTTTATGCCGAGCAGCTACCGCGCCTACGCCGTGGACTTCGACGGCGACGAATTTGCCGACATCTGGAACAACCCAACGGATGCCATTGGCAGCGTCGCCAGCTACTTTTCCGCGCATCACTGGAGGCAGGGCGAAACAGTCGCAGTGCGGGCCAATATCAGCAGTGATCCAGCGGAAGATACGCTCAATAAGCTCCACCGCCCGAAACGCTCACTGGCAGAGCTCGAAGCCCAGGGCTACAAGGTGATGGAGCAACTAGCCCCTGAGACCAAAGCTCTGCCCATGCGCTTTAGCGCCAAATATGGCAATGAGTACTGGCTCGGCATGCACAATTTCTATGTTATTAGCCGCTATAACCCGCGCACCAAATACGCTATGGCGGTCTATCAGCTGAGTGAATTAATTAGCCAAGCAAAATGCGCAGAAACCGATGCCTGTTCGCCGCTTTAGCCTCTCAGTGCAACGCCAGCGACCGACTGTTCTGCTGACTATTCTGCTGACTGGGGTGCTTCTAGGCGCCTGCAGTACTGCACCTAGGATTGAAAAAGATGGTGCTGGGAAACGTATTGATACCAGTGTTATCCCCAATGCTAAGCCAAAATCAGAACCGATTACCAATGCCGGCAACAAGAGCCCCTACCAGGTGTTTGGCAAGACCTACCGGGTCTTACCCTCTAGCAAAGGTTATAGAGCCACAGGAATCGCCTCCTGGTATGGCACCAAGTTTGATGGTCGCCTAACCTCCAATGGCGAAGTCTACAATATGTACGGCATGACGGCGGCCCATAAAAGCCTACCGATCCCCTCCTATGCCCGGGTCACCAATGTTGAAAACGGCAAGTCAGTGGTGGTCAGGATTAATGACCGCGGACCATTTCATGGTGCTCGGCTGATTGATCTCTCCTATGTGGCGGCAATGAAACTGGGTTATGCCGACAAGGGCACTGCCAAGGTACTGATCGAGGTAATTGATACCGAAGTGCATCCCCAGACTATCGCCAATCCGCCATTAATTGCGCAGGTTGCCGATAGTGCGCCGATCAAGCCAAACCCCAAACCGACTCCATCCAGCACCGCTGTCAGCTCTGGCAATTACCTGCAGGTCGGTGCCTTTAGCGACGTTGCCTCGGCCAATAAACTCAAAGGTAAAATCCGAAGCCTTACCTCAAAGCCGATCTCGGTGCGCAATCAAAATAATCTGTTTAAATTATGGATTGGCCCGATCGCCAATAACCTCGAACTACAGAATATTAAAGCGATGCTGAAAAAGACCGCTAACCTCTCTGCCTTCTCCGTATCACCCTAGTCTAATTCCATGGACTCAGTTGCCAGAGAGGCCGGCGGCTTAATTTGTCGCTTATAACTATCTCGAGGGAGCACAGCAGCGACTGAGGTGTTAAGCTTACGGCTCCGCTAATTGATAAAACCACGGTCCTATTATGCTTAAAAAATGCCTTGTCTCCATTGCTGCTATTGTCCTCAGCCTGCAAGGTCTGTCTGCCGTTCAAGCGCAACAGTTAATCCCGGCACCACCAGAGCTAGCGGCCAAGGCCTGGATTCTTGTTGACGCCAACACTGGGCATGTTCTGGTTGAGAGCGAGGCCGACATGCAGCTGCCCCCTGCCAGTCTGGCAAAAATGATGACCACCTATATAGTCTCTAACGAAATTGCCGCCGGACGCATGAGCAAAGATGAGATGGTGCTGATCAGCGACAATGCCTGGGAAAAAGGCGGCGCCAAAACCGACGGTTCAACAATGTTCTTAAACCCCCGCACTCGGGTTTCTGTGAGCGACTTAATGCGCGGTGTGATTATCCAATCTGGCAACGATGCCTCTATTGCTCTCGCCGAACATATCAGTGGCGATGAAATTGCCTTTGCCGACGTGATGAATCACCAGGCCTCATTGCTCGGCATGAACGGAACCGAATACTACAACGCTACTGGCCTGCCCTATGAGGGCATGGTATCAACGGCTCGCGATCTGTCGCTGTTGGCCCGAGCGATTATTCAGGATCACCCTGAGCACTACAGCATCTATTCGGAAAAATATTTTAAATACAACAATATCAATCAGCCCAACCGAAACCGCTTACTGTGGCGCGACAGCAGTGTCGACGGCCTCAAGACCGGACACACCAATGCCGCGGGATACTGTTTAGTGGCCTCAGCCGAGCGTCGGGGCATGCGTCTGATCTCAGTTGTTATGGGTACCGACAGCGACAAGGCCAGAGCCAGAGAAACACAGAAGTTGCTGTCCTACGGTTTTCGTCACTATGACACCAAGACTATTTACTCCGCTGGCGACACTATTAAAGAAAACGCCAAAGTCTGGTACGGGAAAGAAGAATTTCTTAACCTAACCATCGCCGATAATGTCACCCTGACACTACCTCGCGGATCACAGAAAAACCTCAGCGCCAATATTCTTGTGGACGAGCAGATCAAAGCACCGATCAGTGCTGGCCAAGAACTCGGTCGCCTGCAAGTCTCACTAAACGATGAGCTGCTGATTGATACGGCGCTTGTGGCCGAAAAAGACGTTACTGAGTCCGGTCTATTTGCACGCTTGGTCGACTGGATTGTGCTGTTTATCACTCAGCTGCTGTCCTAAGCACCTCATGCAACAGGTGCAGCTAAAGCCACTTACGTAACTAGAGAGAGTAGAGTGAATCAACAGACTAAAGACGACGCACCCCTTATCGAGTTCCCCTGCGACTATCCGATCAAGGTATTGGGCACAGCAGATCCCGCACTGCATCAACATGTGCTGCAGGTTATGGATACCCACGCCCCCGGCTTTGATCGTCGCAAAATAACCATTCGCGACAGCAGCAAAGGCAAGTGGCAATCGATTACTGTGATTATCACCGCCACCGGCAAACCCCAGCTGGAAGAGATCTTCGCCGAACTCAAAACCAGCTCAGGGGTCAAGATGGTGCTCTAATAGTGAGTCCTCTGATAGTGAGCACGCTCATCAGCAGCTCCACGCCTCTAATCCTTCGCCATCTCGGCCTGCAGGATTACAGCGCCGTTTTTGAGGCCATGAAACGCTTTAATGAACAGCGCGACGCCAGCACTGCAGACGAAATCTGGATGCTTGAACACCAGCCAGTATTTACCCAGGGGCAGGCTGGAAAAGAAGAATATATACTGCTGCCCGGTGATATCCCCGTGGTCAAAAGCGACCGTGGCGGCCATGTTACCTATCATGGACCGGGTCAAATCACCGCCTATGTAATGGTTGACCTAAAACGTTTAAAGATTGGTGTGCGCGATCTGGTCACTCTGATTGAGCAGGCTCTAGTAGAGACATTGGCGCACTGGGATATCAGTGCGGCGCCGCGTAAAGACGCCCCCGGGGTCTATGTGGATAATGGCGAAAAAATCGCCTCACTGGGCCTGCGAATTCGCAAAGGCTGCAGTTATCACGGCTTAAACTTTAATGTGAGCATGGATTTATCCCCCTGGCAGCGGATTAACCCCTGCGGTCTGGGCGTGGCCATGACCCAACTGGCTGACCTAGTCGAGCAACCGCCGACGATTAAACAGGTTATGGATCAATTAGCCGACTCCCTGTGCGCAGGTCTTGGCTATAATGACTACTCAAATGGCGAACCTGACGCCGTGCTAAATACACTTATATAAAGGTCTGTTATGACTCGAGAAACTGTCACCCCTCCTCAGCGCACCCGGCGCCTGCAACAGGGCGAGAAACTGCGCAGTGCCGACAAAGTGGAGCGGATTCCAGTCAAGGTAATCCCGACAACCGAGATTCAGCGCAAACCTGAGTGGATGCGTGTGCGCCTCTCAGCCTCGCCAAAAGTTCAGACCATCAAGAATATCCTGCGCAAGCACAAGATGGCCACGGTCTGCGAAGAGGCCGCCTGCCCTAACCTGCACGAATGTTTTAGCAATGGCACCGCGACCTTTATGATCATGGGGGAAATCTGCACCAGACGCTGCCCATTCTGCGACGTCGGCCACGGCAAACCCAACCCTCTCGACACCGAAGAGCCGACAAATCTGGCCCGTGCGATTCACGAGATGGGCCTCAATTACGTGGTGATCACCTCAGTTGACCGAGACGATCTGCGGGATGGTGGCGCTCAGCATTTTGCCGACTGTATTCGTGAAGCCAAGCTGCTGTCACCGGATTTGCAGGTTGAAGTATTGGTCCCTGATTTTCGTGGCCGCATGGCCCCAGCTCTGGAGATTCTCACGGCCACGCCGCCGGACGTCTTCAATCACAATATGGAGACTATTCCGCGTCTCTATCGCGAAGCACGCCCGGGGGCCAACTATGAGTGGTCACTAAAGCTGCTGAAAGATTACAAAGCTCTAAACCCCAATGTGCCCACCAAGTCTGGTTTGATGGTTGGCCTCGGTGAGACCAAAGACGAACTACTGCGCACCCTGGATGATCTGCGTGCTCACGATGTGGATATGCTCACCGTCGGTCAGTACCTACAGCCCTCGGTCAGTCACCTGCCCGTAGAACGCTTTGTGCACCCCGATGAGTTTGCCGAATACACTGCCTATGCAGAGAGCATTGGCTTTAAACAGGCTGCCTGTGGTCCATTGGTGCGCTCGAGCTACCATGCTGACAAACAGGCTCGCGGCGAAGATATCAGTTAATGTTCGGTTATAAGGCGCTTTAAAGTCTTTCAGATAGAGCGAAGGATGTTTGAGTGCCAGTGAATTTTCGAGGCGTTAAAAACGCCCATAGCGGGCCTATAGTAAAAAAAAGAGGTTTACTAAAAAAAGAGGTCTACTAAAAAAGAGCTTTACTGAAGGCGGATGTTAAACAGGGGATTTAGTATCGGCCGAGACCCAGTGGCCTTAGAGTCTCGGGCGTAACACTTTAAAACAGCGCAATTAAAAGTAGACCAGTTACTTCTTATCGCTGGTCCAGACTTCGCGGACCGCTTCACCAAAGTCATCATAGATAAGCTTCTTCGCTACCTTTGGCGTCTTGCTGACTTTCTTCGGCACCGGTTTGGTTTTCTTCTTTTTGCGACTATCTAGGGCCGAGACAACATCATTGATGTAAGTTCGAGTCTGTCGCGGCTGGCTGCTGACAAATACCGATTTAGCCCGGGGTTTATCCGCAGGTTCGCCGGTCTCACCACGGTTGTGTTGCTTTATTTCGCCGCCGCGCGATAGAAACTCTTCAGTCTTGCGCTGAATGTCATCACGGGTCTTATTTTTACTTTCACGATCTACCACAGAAGAATTCATCCTAATATCAGACGGCCAGTTTAACATTGTCGTCTCTGCTTGCCCACCAAATCATCAGGCTAATCAAAAAGATCTAACTGCAGTGCCCGCCCCGGCTCACCGGCATCGATAAAACGCACACCCAACCCCATAAGGCGCACTGGCCGTGCACCGCGCTGCCAGGCTTCATCAAAAAGGTCGGCAAAACTCTCTAGCGGCAAACCATCTGCGGCTGCGCGTTCCAATGTGGTGCTGGTAAAGTCACTAAATTTAATTTTTAAAAACTGCTTGGTGACGATGTAATCGCTGTCCACCTGCCGCAGACGACTGCGCAGCTCCAGCAGTAGCTCGGGCAATTTTAATAGGCAGGCGGGCTGATCTGCCAAATCCCCAGAATAGGTGCGCTCAACACTTAGAGATTTGCGACGGCTGTTAGCGTTCACCGGCCGGTTATCTATACCTCGACAGAGATCGTGGAGGCGTTTGCCAAAGACGCCAAATTTATCCACCAAATCGAGTAATTCAAAGCGCTGCAAATCGCCACAGGTTTTCACCCCTAAACGGGACAGCTTTTCATTGGTGACTTTACCAACACCGTTAATACGCTTGACCTCAAGCTGCATAACAAAGGCAGCGATATTTTGCGGCGTGATCACATATTGGCCATCGGGCTTATTCAGGTCACTGGCGACTTTGGCGAGAAATTTGTTCGAGGCGACACCGGCGGAGGCGGTAACACCCACTTCTTCAGCGATGGTGCGACGAATCTCCTCGGCAATCAGCGTCGCACTGCCACTGCACTGGGTACAATCAGTGACATCCAAAAAGGCTTCATCAAGGGACAGGGGTTCCACTTTGTCGGTGTAGCGATAGAAAATCTGACGGATTTTCATCGACGCTTCACGGTACTTGGCCATGGTGCCGGGAACAACAACCAAGTCAGGACAGAGTTTTAATGCTTGCCCGGTAGGCATTGCTGATCTAACGCCATATTCCCGGGCTTTGTAATTACAGGTAGCCACCACGCCGCGACGGTCTGACTTGCCGCCAATGGCGATGGGGTAGTTGCGCAGCGAGGGGTCGTCGCGCATTTCCACCGCGGCGTAAAAACAGTCGCAATCACAGTGAATAATTTTTCTTACAGGGCTAGCCGGTTCCACTTAAAAGCCTTCCATAAAACACTGCTGGTAAAAAACCCGCGTAAAAACTCCTGTAAAAACTCGCGTAACATCTCGCATAACATCTCGCATAACATCTCACGTAAAAACTCACGTAAAAAAAAGGAAGCCTTATATTAAAGCTTAATTGAGACAGATACCGAGGTAGCAAGGATACTAGATATGGCTGTGGGAACCAACTGAGTACTGGCATTATAACCAGTACTCAGTCAATTATTTAGGCGGCGTCGCCGTCAAACTCATTGCTGCCAACACGCACACCAAAACGTTTTGAAATAATCTCAGGTAACAACAGCATAGCTGGGGTGAGTAATAGCGTCAGGATGGTGGAGAGCAACAGGCCATTGACGATGGCACTGGCCAGAGGCTGCCACCATGTTGAGACCATGCCACCCGCTTCGAAGGTGCGGTTAATAATATCGACACTGTACCCATTGGCCAGAGGTAAGAGGCCAACCACGGTGGTAATAGTGGTTAACATCACCGGACGAAAGCGCGATTTAGCGGCAGAAAACACTGCCTCCTCTGCACTCAAGCTAGTGTTGTTGCGGCGTAAAAAATTGTAGCTATCGATCAGTACAATATTATTATTCACCACAATTCCGGCCAGGGCGACGATGCCCACGCCAGTCAGAATGGTACTGAATATCGCCTGAGAGATAAGTAAACCGAGCATGACACCAGCAGTGGACATGACCACTGAGAACAGAATCAAGAATGCCTGATAGAAGCTGTTGAACTGCATTACCAACATAATCAACATCAGCGACATGGCCAGAGAAAATGCGACACCGAGGAACGCGGCAGAATCCGCCTGCTCTTCGTTGGCGCCACGGAATATCACCTTGATCGACTCATCGACATCCTGAGTCGCCAACCATTCGGCAATCGCGCTAGTCTGGTTATCCGACAGATAGCCGTCTTCGGTATTGGCTAAAATATACACGGTCTCAAGCATATCAATACGCTGAATAGCATCCACTCGCGGCTTGGCAACACGCTGACTAAAGCTGCTGATCGGTACCGGGCCGGCCGGCGTATTGACCCGCAACTCGTCCAGGGCAGCAAGCTGACGGTTTTGCTCTGGATAGCGCAGTCGAATCTCAACTTCGTCATCGGCATCGTCGGGGCGGAATTCGCCCAGCCGGACGCCATTGGTGACCATTTGTACCATCTGACCAATATTTGCCACATTGACCCCGAGCATCGCCGCATGGGGACGGTCGACAACCATTTCCCACTGAATACCGGCTAGGGGCAGCGTATCTTCAATATCCCGCAGACCGTCGATATTGCGTTTTATCCAGTCGCGAATCTCAGCGGTGGTCTTGTACATCAGTTCACGGTCAGTGGACGAGATCTGTATTTGAATATCCTTACCCACCGGCGGCCCAGCTTCAACTTCCTTACCGGTGACATAGATGCCGGGCATATTGGCAGTGCTCTGACGAATCTCGGCAAAGATCTCAAGACTGCCTCGCTCGCGCTGCCCACGGGGATAGAGCTCCACCAAAAAGGAACTTATCTTGTCGCGACTGGAGTCGCGCTCTAAGGTGAGCGAGTTGCCCTCACTAAAGCCATAGAGCTGCTGAATACCAGGAATGGTGTTGATGCGCTGCTCAACTTCGGCGGTAATTTTGCGTTGCTCTTCAATAGACAGATTACCCTGAGCGCGAACATTGACCACGCCATAACGATTTTCGATATCGGCGAAAAATGCCTGACCGGCACCAAACTTGCCATAACCATAAAATATCGACATCAGGAACAGAATTGCCACCACAGAGGATATTGCCGGACGGGCAATAATCGGCTTGAGCAGCTTCAGATAGAAATTCAGTAGCGGCTGGAAGAGGTTTTTCGCTGACTCTTCAGAGCCATGATCCTCAGGGAGCTGTCTAGACTTGCCGCGACGGCGTGAAATCACAATGCCCAAAGTCGGTGCAAAAATCAGTGCGTAGGTCAGTGACCACCCCAGTACTGCAAACACCGTGATCGGTAGATAAGACATAAACTCGCCAGCCACGCCAGGCCAGAAAAGCAGCGGCAAAAAGGCCGCCAGAGTCGTACCCGTCGAGGCGATAACGGGAATCGCCATACGCTTTACCGCAACCAAATAGGCTTCGCGATTAGACAGCCCCTCGGAGGCGCGGGTGTTGGCAAACTCCACCACCACAATGGCGCCATCGATCAGCATACCCAGAGACAGCAGCAGGCCAAACATCACCATAAAGTTAAAACTAAAGCCGAGCAGATAGATCACGATCATCGAGCCAAGCAGGCAGAATGGAATACCAAAGCCAACCAGAAGGCCCGAGCGCACACCTAAGGTTGCAACCACCAATACCAGCACAAGGGACATGGCCGTGAGGATATTGCCCTGCAACTCACTGACCATGGACTGAGCATATTCAGAGCTATCGAAGATATATTCAATATTAATATTCTGGGAAAATTGGCCCTCGTAGCTGGCAACGGCAGCGCGCACAGCAGCAACGGTTTCAATGGCGTTGGCGTTTAGTCGCTTGCGCACATCGATGGCGATGGTTTTCTGGCCATTGATGGTGCTAAAGCCGTCCGCGTCTTTAAAGGTGCGCCGCACATCGGCCACATCACCCAGCGTAATCACACCCTCAGCGGTAAAACGCACGGGGAGGTTGCGAATATCGTCGGTGG
Source organism: uncultured Pseudomonadales bacterium (assembly GCA_963968025.1). GTDB lineage: Bacteria > Pseudomonadota > Gammaproteobacteria > Pseudomonadales > Porticoccaceae > HTCC2207. The sequence goes on from CAXAFJ010000030.1 coordinate 20,175, forward strand.
TTTCGATCAGCGCTGGTACCTTAATACCAAAGCGGCCCTGAGCTGTATCAATTTCACCGGCGGGGATCAACAGGTTGTTGCCACGCACCGAGCGCAGCATATCGTCGGCGGTAATGTTGTACTGCTCGAGACGATAGGGATCCAATATAGCTTCAACCACTTCATCGCGATGACCGGAGATATCCGCTTTTAATACATCCGGCAGCATCTCAAGCTTGCGCTGAAAGAACTTGGCGGTTTTGTAGAGCTCACGCTCGGAGACCTGCTCACCGGAGAAGGTTATCACCACGGTGGGTTCAGGGCTTGGGCTCAGCTCATTGACAATTGGCTCTTTGGTCTCTTGGGGGAATTCCGCTTTGGCGCGATCCACTGACTCGCGGACTTCAGAAACCACTTTATCGATATCTTCGCTGATATCGAATTCAGCCATAATGTAGATCGCACCCTCGCGAGCCACAGCATTGATTTCTTCAAGGCCATCCAGCGTCTTGAGTTCTTTTTCGATGGGACGAATTAACAACCGAGTGCCATCTTCTGGAGAGATGCCATCATGCCTAACCATAATCATAACCAATGGCAACGTGACATTCGGGTTAACTTCTACAGGTAGGGCGATGCGAGCAATAGTGCCGGCAACTAATACCAAGAGCATAATCGAGAGCGTGGCTCGAGCGTGATCGACAATCAGATTGAGAAATTTCATTGGTTTTTGTTATTCCTGTTACTGACTGCCAGTGCTTTCGGGGACGAGGCTCTTAACGAAAGAGCCCTTGATCGAAGAGCCCTTAATCAAAGAGCTATCGGAATAGGAGCCATTTCTGTAGGAGACAGAAACCTGCTCAGCTTCAGTGACATAGTTTTGCCCCACAGTGACCAGAGCCACGCGAGCCGGAAGTCCGGTCACCCAAACGCCATCTGTGCTTTCACCGACATTGGCAATCGAAAGGGTATTGATAACCCCCTTATCAGTAACTGCGCGAACCACCAGGTGCCCGGCATCATCGAGCAATACCAAACTCGAGGGAATAAGATGAGCAGACATAGGCTCAGCAGCAATTTTCAGACTGCCTGACATACCTGCAAGAAAGCGCAATTGCGGATTGGCGATGGTCGCTTCAACACGGTAGCTGCGCGTAACCGGATTAGCTTGGCGAGAGAGATAGCTGATATTGCCATTCAACTTAGCGCCATTAACCAATGTGAACTGCGCACCTCGGTCGAGGGCAATCTGGCCGATTTCTTGTTCTGTGATCACTGCTGTGACTTTTAAGGGATTGAGTTCAAACACCTGAGCGCAGAGCTGTCCCGGCTGAACAAAATCACCCACTTCCACAGGACGTCGCTCAACAACGCCGTCAAACGGCGCCTTGATCGATAAATTATTGATATCCAGGGTGCTGCGCTCAAGAGCCACCCGAGCGGACTCAAGTCGCGTCTTAGCCTGAGCAATGGCCAGCTCTGACTGGTAGCCGCCCTGCTGGAGTTTCTGTGCGCCCTTATATTCAATCGTGGCCTGCTTCAGTGAAGCCTCGGCATGCTGCAAACGCAGTTTGCGGTCTTCCCGGTCAATCTCGCAGAGCGCTGCGCCAGCTTCGACCAGCGCACCCTCAGCTGCGGGTACCGCAACAATACGGCCAGCAATCTGGGCTTTTACATCCACTGATCGGTTGGCTTCAGTTCGTCCGCGCAAGACCAATTGCGGCTCATAGGCCTGAACGTCAAACCAGTCAGCCTGCACATTAGTGAGCTTTGACCCAACATTGGTGGAATTACTCTCAGTTGCCGGAGCGGCAAATAACCCAGAGATCAGCCACAGGCCTATTGCCAGGGCGATAAAAAGTGATACACGTACATTACTGTTCAAGGGAAGCCATCCAATTTTGCTAGTTAGTGCTAATACGTGCCAATAAGTGCTAATACGTACTGATTAGTTTGAACGCTCTGTATACGACAGATTCTATCCATTAGTTTACTTCGGTTTACAGTTTGATGTTGAGAAAATAGCATTTTGGTTGCTGACTCCCCCCTTTTTAATGACCTCAAAAGCAGTGCGTTTGGTTGGGTTTTACATTTGAATCAGCCCGAATATTATTCGGAATCAACCGACACTTTCTCATCAGAAATGTGACCTCCACGACATGCCGTCACTATTAGACGTGTCGAAGTTGGCTTTTTTAATTTACTCGGTTGATCTGCGTCGAGGGTTAGGGACAATGTCGGTCCTGCAGGTTGGTGATCTATTCGCCGTTACGCAACCATTGCGCACTAATGCGCACTAAAAGGATTTTGAAAAATGGGTATTCAAGGCACCATAAAAGGACTGTTCAAAACACAAACCACAGGCCACAGACTTTATCGGCAAGGCCTATGGCTACTTTTAATAGCATTGTTATCAGTATCAGCACAGGCTGACCTGGTACTTAATGGCAGCAGCGTTTACTCAGATCTAGGCAAAAACCAGTTTGCCGCTGCACTCTATTTAGAAACCCCGCAGAAAAACCCCGACAGCGTTCACTCAATGGAGGGCGAAAGGCGCATGGAAGTGCGAGTATTAAATAATTACTCCAAGCGCCGCTGGTTCACTTTGTGGATGCAGAGTATCTCTATCAACAATAGTCGCGAAACCTTTTCTAAGTCAGCTCAAGACCTTATCACCCTAATGCAAGCAGCGAAATCAGCACCGCAGAAGGGCGATTTTATCGAGTACCTATCGAGCTCTACTCAAGGCACATCCATGCGCTTTAATGGCACCGAGCTTGTCGCAGACCTGCCAGTAGAGGTGCTTGGCCTGCTGCTCAACACATGGATTGGCGCAATACCGCCGAGCACCAATTTTAAACAGGAGATCCTCGGCAATCAGCGTCACCCTGAAGCGATGCAGTTGCTCGAGACAGTTACCACAGACCCACAGCGCAAAGCTCTGGCTGCGTCCTGGATATTGCCGCCGAAACCCGAGACGGTAAAGGTGGCAGTAAAACCCGCCATTAAAAAGGCACCGAAAGCCAAAGCCGTGGCAGCGGTAAAACCAAAGGAGAAGGCAACTCTATCGCCTGTTACTGCAGTAGCGGAAAAGGTAGCGGTTACTGAGACTACCAAAGAGGCGGCCAAAGAGGCGACCATCAACAAAATGGCGGCAGCAAAACCCGCGGCAGATGTCACTCGTTCAGCTAGTGCTGCTTTATCCACAGCAGCTTCAACTAAAACAGCTGCAATCGAGACCGCCACTAGCGACAAAGAGGTCGCCACCAACGCTGATAGCGAAGACGAGCTCGACTTTAGTGTCGCCGAGGCATTGGCTATGCGCGATTACACACCTCTAGTGGTGCAGAAGATTTACAAAAAAATCAGCTACCCCAGCCGTGCTATTAATCGAGGATTTGAGGGCACAGTGCGCATGGCGATAGTGGTGAGCAAGACTGGCGCCTTGGAAAGCGCCACCATCGCTCAGGCGAGTAACCATTCAATTCTCAATAAAGCGGCTATCAAAGCCACAGAGCGTGCAGCGCCATTCCCCGAACTGCCCGCAGCCCTAAATACCGATCAGTTCGAAATCACCGTGCCTATAACCTTTAAGCTAAAGTAGTAGCCGCAACAACAGTGGCGACGGAGATAGACTCTGTCGCCACTAATTTTCACATGACTGTTTTTTACGCGACTGTTTT
>CAXAFJ010000031.1:0-23386 GCA_963968025.1 uncultured Pseudomonadales bacterium
GATTTTCAGCTGGTCTACGGCATTGATCGCTCTGGGGATGGGGTTGCCAACGCCGCCTTTGTTGAGCTGCCAGCTTCCGCCAGCGAGTGGGAGAACGTGGTCTCAGTAAAGATCTTCCTACTGCTCAGTAGCACCAGCAATGCGCCGGGACTAGCTGATGGCAAAACCTATTCCTACGCCGACAGGGTCGGTATCACTTTTAGTGACAGTAAAAAACGCCGGTTATTTAGTGGCGTTGCCCGACTCACCAATGTCAGCATCAAGAGGGCCGGCGTATGAGCAAGCAGTGATTAATCGGCGTTGGTTCTTTTGGGGCAGATCGGCAGCGGGGAGCGGTTTTGATTGTGGCGTTAATGATGCTGCTGGTGATGACCGGTCTCGGGGTCTCCACCATCACCTCGACCAATATTGGTCTGCAGCTAGTACAGAGCCAGCAGCGCCAGCAGGAAGCCAGCCAAGCAGCCCAGAACTCAATTAACTATCTGCTCAGTGATCTTGATTATTACGTCAATAACAGTACCTACCTGGATGGCAACGGGGATTTCACCCTGTCATTCCCGAGTAATGTGTCTAATGGTATGACGGTCACCGTCAACGGTCTGCAATGCCTGTTACAGGCCACCCCTGCGGGTTGTTCTCTGCTCGAGGGCAGCTCCGCCCCCTGCCATCCAGAGTATTACTGGGAGGCCGATGTCAGCGTCACAGACAATGTCTCAGGGGCATCATCTAATATTGTTGAAGGATTCAAATTCAGGTATCTCGAGGGCTATTGCCCCGCTTGATCAGCCAGGAGGCTAGAGCATGAAGCAAACACCTATATTGCATCGTAAGCTGTTAGTGCGGGCGCCCATAGCGGTACTAATACTGCTGTTATCGCTGTGGTCATCCGCTGCCGATATCGATATTTTCCGCACTAACTCGACCAATACTGCCGCGCCCAATGTGCTCTTTGTGCTGGATAATTCCGCCAACTGGAATAGCAATTCCAATGGCGTGACCAAGCAGCAAATTATGCACGAAGCTCTGTTTAAATTTCTCGACAGTCTCAAGCCACGCTTTGCTGATAATCCCGACTTTCCAGGTATCAATCTGGGTATATTGGTGTATTCCAGTGGCAACTCGCCAAAAGGCGGTAAAGCGATTCAGTCGTTCCTGAAAATTGAATCCGCAAGTGATGCGGATATAAACACCATCAAGGCAAGACTCTACTGCAATGAAGATACCTTTCGAGGCAATGGTGCTGCAGCCAATAAAGCGGCCTGTATCGATCAGCTAACTACGGAATGGGGTGCAGCAGGCTTTGATGAAAGTCTATTTTACGGCTCGGAAAATTTGCCAAAAACCAATAATGCGCCCATGGCTCTGGCCTTTAATGAGGCCTATCTGTGGTTTGCCGGGAAGACTCATCAGGCCGGCCAGCAGGATGGTGTGCAGTCCTCGTCGAATAGCGATGGCTTCGACGCCAGCGCCTTCAGTGGCAGCAACTATATTAGCCCAATCGACGACCTGGCCTGCGCCAATAATTATATGCTGTTTATCTCTAATGGCGGCCCGGATAGCGGTGAGAACAATGTCGCCGAGTCCAAGCTCGATGCCCTGGGTGGAGCCTTTGCCGACGACCCACTGTCGACTGGTTTTCACACTGGTGAAGAGTCCAATTGGCTGGATGAATACGCACGGTTTTTAAATACCAGCGACATCAATGATGACGTCGATGGCAAGCAGAATGTCTCAGTCTATGCGGTAGATGTCTTCGACGCTCTCAATTCCAGCGGTAAACAATATGATCCCAGCGCCGATGCTGAAGAGTACAGACAGTTTGGCTTGACTAAGCCCGCAGCCTCAAAGCATGCACTGATGTACAACGCATCCGAGGGTGTAGGCGGTGGCGACTATCTGGTTGCCTCAAACGCCGACGCACTGGCTGCGGCGCTCAACGATGTGGTGGACGATATTCTTGAAAAGAACAGTGTCTTTGCCGCGGTCAGTTTGCCGGTGTCAGTGAATATCAAAGGCACCAATGAAAATCAGATTTATATGGGCATCTTTCGTCCGTCTCAGCAGCCGCGCTGGGCAGGCAATCTGAAACTCTATCAAATCGGTATCGACGCGATTACCGGCAAGCCGATACTGGTGGATGCGGAAGGCGATGCGGCGGAAGATACCGGCAGCGGATTTATTGAGACACTGGCGCGCAGTTTTTGGACCGCCTCCAGCACCTATTGGACCAATATACCCACACTCTCAGTAAGTCGTGGCTCTGAGACCACCGGCCCCAGTGATGATCCCGACGGTAAAGAAGTGGAGCGCGGCGGCGTGGCTCAGGGGTTGCGCGAATATGTTGGCACCAATCGCACGGTCTACACCTGCACCGGAACCTGTAGCAGTTTAGAAGACTTTAATACCTCCAATAACAATCTCGCTTTCGCCGACTTTGACGCGGCTGATGCGACTGAGATGAATAATATTATCAATTGGTCAAAGGGCATTGATCTAGAAGATGCGGATAATGACGATGATGACGACACCACCGATATTCGGCCGAATGTCCACGGCGATGTAATCCATTCCCAGCCAGTGGTAATTAACTACGGTGGCAGCAAAGGACCCTATGTGTTCTATGGCTCCAACGATGGCATGTTTCACGCAGTAAAGGGCGGCATCATTGAGAAGACTGTGGACAGCAGTTCCACAGATGGCGAAGAAGTTTGGGCGTTTACCGCACCGGAGCATTTCCCGCAGCTTAAAGTACTCTATGACAACCTCACCCTGACCGGTGGCTTTGATAACAAGCCCTATTTCTTTGATGGCTCCGTGGGCAGCTATGTCGTCTATAACAGCAACAATGAAGTCAGCAGTGCAATTATCTATCTCACCGCCCGCCGCGGTGGAGAGCTGCTCTATGCTCTGGATGTCACCGATCCCGAAGCGCCGCTGATAAAGTGGCACAAGAGCAGTGCCGACAATGGCTACAGTGAACTGGGGCAGACCTGGTCAAAGCCAGTGGTGACCAAATTAAGGGTCGGAACCGACGACAAAATCGTGCTGATGATGGGCCTCGGCTATGACCCGGATGTGGATGATGGTCCTTCAGTAACCCGCTCCCAGGGTCGCGGTGTGATTATTATTGATGCCCTAACTGGCGAGGATATTTGGCAGGTTACCTCAGGTTCAGTATCCAGCCCCTCGGGCACAGTCCTCAGTGAAGCCAATATGACCTTTAGTGTACCCTCGGATCTGGCTGTGGTTGACCGTGACGGCAATGGTTACTCTGACCGGGTCTATTTTGGTGATACCGGCGGTCAGCTCTGGCGGCTCGATATTGGCAGCGCCGCAGTGGGGGATTGGAAAGCTACGCGGCTGTTTAAATTCGCCACTTCGCCACAGCGCTTTTTAAATAGCCCGGATGTTGTTGAAAGCCCAGAGGGTAATTACGACATGATTATTATTGGTTCTGGCAACCGCGAAAAGCCGGTCGATACCTCAGTGCAAAACTACATAGTTTTCTATCGCGACTACGACCAAAGCACCACCTCAACCTCGACAACAACATTGACTCTAGGGGATTTGGCGGCCGCTACAACCGCTGTCTCAGGTAGCACTGAGGCCTTTGATCCAGACACTGATATCAGCAGCAATAGCAAATTCCTAAAAGGCTGGTATCTGACCCTTGAAAGCGGCGAGAAGGTAGTGACCTCGGCGCTGAAGACCAATCAGGTTGCCACTTTTGCCACCAATCTCCCAGGGCAAAACGATGCCTGCACCGATCTCGGTGAAGCGCGTATCTACAAGATAAACCCCTTCGCTGTATTGGGTAAGGCGCCGGGAGAGAAAAACTACGTCACCGTCGAAGGGGGTGGTTTCCTACCGCCACCCGTGGGCTTTACGGTGATTGTCGAACAGATCAGCTGTGATGCCGATGGCAACAACTGCACAACCGAAGAAAAGGCGGTGAGTGGCGTAATGTTTGGGTTTCATGCGGAAGACACCGAAGGTGATCCATTGGGCGTTCGACGTCGGGTCTGGTGGTACAGCAAACAGGATAAGTAGTGGGGCGGTTAGTGGTTAGTTAACAGCGCTAACGAATAGTTGTTAGCTAATCATCCAGCCCAAGTTTTTGCAGACGATAGCGTATCGAACGAAAACTGATGCCGAGTTTTTTTGCCGCAGCCGTTTTGTTCCAGCGGGAGCGCTCCAAGGTATCCAGCAAGATCTCTTTTTCAATCTCCTCAAGATGATCATCCAGAGAGTCAATCTGCTCGGGCTGTCGCTCAGGGCGGCTCAGATTACTCTGATCTTGGCTGCTGCCCCTGTCGGTATCCAGCTTAAGGTCGGTCACTTCGATGCGGTTATTTTCACAGAGCGTCACAGCCCGCTCAAGAATATTTTGCAGCTCGCGAACATTGCCGGGAAAGTTGTAGCGCAGCAGTGTATCGGCAGCGTTATCCGACAGTTTAACCGCGTTACCCTCGCCAGCCAGCTGCTTGAGAAACTCTCGGGTAAGGGGCTCTATATCCTCAGGTCGCTGGCGCAGACTGGGCATATGAATATCGATAACATTGAGTCGGTAGAACAGATCGCTGCGAAACGTTCCCTCCATCACGGCATCCTGAAGGTTCTTGTGCGTGGCACTGATCAGCCGCACATCCACATCTACCTCGCTCTCTGAGCCCACCGGTCGAACCCGTTTCTCCTGAATCGCACTGAGTAATTTAACCTGCATATCCAGCGGCAGATCAGCCACCTCATCGAGAAATAATGTGCCACCAGAGGCCGCCTGAAATAGCCCCATCTTGTCTTCAATGGCACCGGTAAAGCTGCCCTTGAGATGACCAAAAAACTCCGACTCCATCAGGTTGCTAGGAATAGCGCCACAGTTAACCGGCGCAAAGAGATTTTTAGCCCGGGGACTCTGTTGATGTATCGACCGCGCCGCCAGTTCTTTGCCGGTGCCGGACTCGCCGCTGATATACATGGGCGCCTGACTGCGTGCCACCTTGGTGATTTGCTGACGGACATTTTGTATATGTTGTGAGTCGCCGAGCAGCAGTGTCTCTGTCGTCAGCTTATCGCTATCAGCGGCGTCAGGTAGCGAAAGGGCATTGCTAATGAGACTGCGCAGGCGAGTCAAATTGACCGGTTTGGAGAGAAAGTCAAAGGCACCCAATTTAAGCGCCTCAACGGCCAGCTCGACATTGCCATAGGCGGTTAACACTGCGATAGGCAACTGAGGGTGGTGTTTCTGTACATAGGCCACCAGATCGAGGCCATTGCCATCAGGCAGGCGCATATCGGTTAAGCAGAGGTCGAAAAGCTGTTGTTTTAATGCCGTCTTTGCTTCGTCCACGGTCTCGACGGCGGTTGCGGCGATATCCATTTTTGCCAGAGTCAGCTTGAACAGTTCGCGTAGATCCAGTTCGTCATCAATGATCAGAACGGTTTTGTTCATTTTCTGCATTCCTTGGCAGTAGCTTTGCCGGATCAGAAAATACTATCTTAAAGTAGGCTTCTGTCGGGCTTTGATAAACATAGCTTAGTGTAGCGAAGTTGATTTCACAAAGTTCCCTGGCGATATAGAGACCCAGGCCGACGCCCTGTTTTTCGGTAGTAAAAAAGGGCTCAAAAATTTTATCTTTATTGGCCGCCGATATGCCATCGCCGCGATCGTAGATTTTCAACATCGCCAGATTCATATCGGTCTGGTAATCGAACTTAACCGCGACCCAGGGAAGACCGGTTTTCTTCTCCGAGTGTCGCAGAGCATTGCTGATCAGATTAACCAACACCTGCTGCAGTTGACCGCCGTCAAAGGGTGCGTTAACCCCCTTGGCGGAGCTGTCGATTTCTATCTGCGGCTCAGTGAACTGGTTGCTCTCTTGCACCTGCGTTTTACTCAGCATGCAATTGTCATAGATATTGGTCACACTGATTTTCGGCCTCTGCTGGCGCGACAGTTGCAGAATATCCCGCACCAGATTATCCATTCTGCTGCTGTGGCGCAGCACCATATCCACCAGCTGCTGATCGGCTTCGGGCAGGTTCGATTCCTGTAGCAGTTGCGCGGCGTGGCTAATGGCCCCCAAAGGGTTGCGGATCTCATGGGCGATACTGGAAGTGAGATGTCCCCGAGAGCTATTTTGAGCTGCTGGGCATGCTGAGACAGAGTGCGTGCATCTTCAATAAATAAAATCGTATCGACAATCTCATCACTGCGGATTTCACTAAAACTGATTTGCAGTGGAATAGCCGAGTTACTGCACTCATAGGTCGGCAGTTGACGCTGTGGATGAGCTTTCCAGTCATGGTAGTAGGGCATTAGTTCACCGACCTGATAAAGCGAGTCGTGGCGAGCGAGCAACCTGTGGCGGTCGCTTGAACCCAATAACAGCGATGCCCGCTCATTGAGCTGCTCGATACGAAAATTGCTGTCGAAGACAATAATGCCGGTGAGCATCTTATTGAACACTAAATCATTAATTTGTTGCAGCCGGGTCGCCGCTTGGGATTCACTCTCCGCAAGCTCCTCAACCAGCGTCAACCGTTTGGCGAGATAGATAAAAATAAGCGCCGCGCCAAACAGTAAAATACCAAATATGCCACTCGCCAAGACCCGGGCTTGGTCGCCATCACTGAGAAGAAATTCCGACATCGCAATCGACACCGGAACAAGACTGGCTATGGCAGCAATAGAGAGGGCCAGCCGGGTACTCAGGAAGGTGCCGGATGCGGCCACCGTGACCATCAGCAGATAGCCCATGGACCCGGCCATGCCACCGGAGCTGTAAAGCATTATATTAATCGCCACAACATCCACCAGCAACACGGCGAACAGCAGTGTTTCATTGGGACGCCAGCGCAATAGCTGGAACAGCGGCAGATTGATTAGACTGGCGGCTAAATAGACTGCCGCGGTTATCGAGAACAGACCACTGTCACTGTCGGCAAGATAAATCGGCGAGGAATCTAACAGGCCTAGCCACAGCAGCAGTGCTGAGAGAAATAGCCGGTAGCTAGAGTAGAACTTGAGTAATCTTGAGGCTGCGCGATCCTGCGGTGATGCTTCCTGCATACTCTGGTCTCCATCCAAATTGGAGTTAACTCAAACAGCTATTTATCTTAAGCTTATTTATCCTGACCTTTTGATCAGTCGTAAATCGTCGCTATGGGCAAACGCTTGTGTTGAGTCTTATTATAAATCGCAATCAGCCGGTCCTCGGCTTCTTGAGAGACGGCTTTATTTTCCAGAAAGTTATCAATCTCATCATAACTTAGCCCGAGCACCTGCTCGTCGGCTTTTTGCGGCATCAAACATTCCAGATCTGCTGTAGGGGTCTTTGAGACCAACGCCTCTGGGGCACCCAGGGTTTTTGCTAGCAGCCGCACCTGACGCTTACTCAGGCCAAACAGGGGTGCCAGATCACAGGCACCATCGCCAAATTTAGTATAGAAGCCAGTGATGTTCTCTGCCGAGTGATCAGTGCCCAACACCAAACCGCCGAGAATACCGGCGATCTCATACTGCGATGCCATGCGCGCACGGGCCTTGAGATTGCCCTTGGCAAAGTCGGTGACCGCGTCGCTCTGGGGATGCAGGCCATTCTCAGTCAGAGTTGCACAAACACGGTCGTGGAGTGCATCGGCACCGCCTTTAATATTTACCGTAAGGCTCTTGCTCGGCTGGATAAAGCTCAGGGCCACCTGGGCATCCTCTTCATCCATCTGCACGCCATAGGGCAGTCGCACGGCGACAAACTGAAAGTCACTGCAGTGATGTTCGGCATTTAATTGATCGACGGAGAGCTGTGCCAGACGGCCGCAGGTTGACGAGTCAACACCGCCGCTAATACCCAGCACCAGGGTTTTACAGCCAGCGGCAGTAAGCTGCTGTTTGATAAAGTGAATTCTGCGTTGAATCTCAGATTGCGGGTCGATCTCAGGGATAACCCGCATTTCTTGAATAATAGCTGCCTTGTTCATAAGCTCCGAAACGACCCTTTGGACAGTGGAAAGTTAGTCGACTAGACCAAAGGTGATACGGTTCCAAATCGAGCGTGGTTCTTCTTTCTTCTCGTCATTGGTGGCAATCAGATCAACTTCGCGCACGGCACGATTAAAGACAGCGCGGGAGTCAAAGGCTGGTGGTTGCAAACGCTCGATCAGGCCAAAGGTAATCTTGCCGAGAAACGAATCGCCGCCGGCCACCAGTCGCTTATCAAAATCGAACGCACCGGAGTCGTCGAGAGAAGGGTGCTCTGGATAGTTGGCGCCCAAAACGTTAACCGCATTGTCCGACAGTTCCTGCATACCCAACATCTGGTAACCCTGAGCCATGACTGCAAGACCATCGGGAACTGCAGGAGTTTGCTGAAAGTTCTCAACCACAAAGCGACCGCGATTGGCGGCGGCCAGATAGGCACCGCGAGAGAAGTAGTAGTTAGCAACATGGATCTCAGCGCGACCTAGCTGATTGCGCAGGTTCACTAAGCGTTTGCGCGCATCCGCAGCGTAGGGGCTGCCGGGAAAACGATTGAGTAACTCCGAGAAGGTACCAAAAGCATCCCGCGCGGAACCAATATCACGGCGAGTACTATCAGTGGGCAGAAAATTATCGAAAGCGCTAGACGACTGAGAAATCTGAGAGAGCCCTTTAACATAGAAGGCGTAATCGACATTGGGATGCTGGGGGTGCAGACGAACAAATCGATCTGCCGCAGCAATACTCGAATCGTGGTCACCGGACTTAAACTGTGCGTACATCAGCTCCAGCTGCGCCTGCTCGGCATACTTGCCAAAGGGAAACTGTGATTCCAACAACTCGAGGTTGCTGATCGCCATCGACCAGTTGCTCGAGTTGAGACTGCTCTGAATTTTTTCGTAAAAATCGACTTCGGTGTAGCCTGAGCTTTCGTCTTCGGTAGACTCATCGTCACCCCATCCCATCCAAGAGCATCCGGAGATAACAGACAAACTCAATATGAGTAAAATAATTGACCTGATTTTCATGTAATATTCCCAGCCTGAGAAAGTGTCGACGCGCTAGCGATGTAGTCGTGCATTTAACCACACAGCCTGCGGTAAGCCAATCTGTGTGGATGATATAACGACTGTTAACGCGCTGGTCAACGAAACCAGCACCGCAGCCCAAGTTGGCAGCATCCCACATTCAACGCTAGGACTACCTCGATTGACTGACTTTATAGACTCTATAGACTCTACAGACCCCACAGGCCGAATAGATCAGATTGAACACAGCGCAACCGTATCTGCAGCCGACTGCGGCCGCCGCCTGGATCAAATTGCCGCGGAACTGTTTAGCGACTATTCCCGTTCGCGCCTGCAGCTGTGGATTAAATCCGGCGAGCTAACAGTGGACGGCAAACAGCAAACCCCAAAATTTAAACTGCTGGGCGGCGAAGTGATTGCGGTCTCAGCCCAGTTAAAAGCCGAGGGCGATTGGCAGGCCGAAGATATCCCACTGAATATCGTCTTCGAAGATGACAGTATTATCGTTATCAACAAGCCGACTAACTTTGTTGTCCATCCCGCCGCCGGTAATCGCGAAGGCACCTTGCTCAATGCGTTGTTGTTTCACTGCCCACAATTAGAGTCAGTGCCACGGGCTGGAATTGTCCACCGACTCGATAAAGACACCACCGGTTTAATGGTCGTCGCGAAAAACCTTGCCGCCCATACCGACCTAGTTGCTCAGTTGCAGGCGCGCACTGTCAGCCGCGAGTATGAAGCGGTAGTCAGTGGCGTAATGACCGGAGGAGGGGTGGTTGATCAGCCGATTGGCCGACATCCCAAGCAGCGGGTCAAGATGGCCGTGGTCAGAGATGGTAAAGAAGCGCGCACTCACTATAAAGTAGTCAAACGCTTTGACGGCCATACCCATATCCGCTTAAAACTTGAAACCGGACGCACCCATCAAATTCGTGTGCATATGGCCAGCATCAAATACCCGATTGTCGGCGACGATACCTACGGTGGTCGTTTCCGCATTCACAAAGGCGTATCCGATCAGCTTAGAGATACATTGCAACATCTGGATCGTCAGGCTCTCCATGCCCGAGCACTGGGCCTAGTGCATCCCGCCAGTGGCGAGTATGTCAGCTGGGAGACCGAACTTCCCGAGGATATGCAGAACCTCTTGGCCGCCCTCAGGGAAGGCTAGAGTCTAAGTAGGGCTATTTTTAGTAGGGCTATCTTAAGTAGGGCTATTAACGTTAGCTAAGAGAGTCGCGACAAGCTGGGAGCAAACCGATGTCGATAGATATAATAACCCCCCAGTGGCCAGCGCCCGCCAATGTAGGCGCAGCCATTACACTGCGCAGCGGCGGTTGCAGCACTGCACCCTTTGACCAGAGCAATCTTGCACTGCATGTGCAGGATCAGCCTGAAAGCGTTTTAGCCAATCGTCACAGCCTCGTCCAATCGCTCAAATTACCGGCACAGCCGCTGTGGCTCGATCAGGTGCATGGCACTGACATAGTTTATGTCCCAGAGGCCGCCGCCACTGCTCGCGCCGATGGCAGTTACAGTGACCAGGCTGGTGCAGCCTGTGCCGTATTGACCGCAGATTGCCTGCCAGTCCTGTTCTGCGATCGCGCCGGCACCCAAGTCGCCGCTGCCCATGCCGGTTGGCGTGGACTCTGCGGTGGCATATTGCGCAAAACCGTCGCCACATTTAAGCAGCCGGCAGAGCAATTGCTGGCTTATCTTGGACCGGCCATTGGCCCCCAGGTATTTGAAGTGGGTGGCGAAGTCTTGCAGGCGTTTCTCGATCAGGCGCAAAATCCTTGGCAACAGCAGGCCATAAAAGCAGCCTTTAGCGCCCAGGGATCTGCCCAGGGTAAATATCTGGCCGATCTCTATGCTCTGGCACGGGCCGAATTGAACGCCTCAGGGGTCAGCCAAATCTATGGCGGAGACTACTGTAGCTACAGTGATTCAGAGCGCTTTTATTCCTATCGACGGGAGCCAAAAACCGGTCGTAATGGGTCGCTTATTTGGCTCCGCGGATAGGCTCTGTCCACCGTGTAAAATTCCTCTTATTTTCCCTCGGATAAGACTTGATAACAGGGGGGTGTTCCATTAGAATTGCCGCCCTCTCGCAGAGGCTATTGGCTTCAACAAAAAAAGCGACGGAATCTGGCTGCTAACTAACTGATGCGGCCACTATAAATTGGAGCAGAACATGTACGCAGTAATCAAAAGTGGCGGAAAGCAGCATCGCGTAGTTGAAGGAGAGACCCTTCGTCTTGAGAAGCTGGATCTAGCGACTGGTGATAATATCGATTTTGAAGAAGTCTTGATGGTCGGCGAAGGTGCCGAAGTCCAGATTGGTGCTCCTCTCGTAGAGGGTGGCAAAGTGACTGCTGAGATCGTTTCTCACGGTCGTGGCGACAAAGTGAATATTATTAAATTCCGTCGTCGCAAGCACTCACGCACACAACAGGGCCACAGACAGTGGTATACCGAAGTTAAGATTACTAGCATTAACGCTGGATAATCCCAAGAGGAAATAGCAATGGCTCACAAAAAAGCTGGTGGTAGTACTCGTAACGGTCGCGATTCAGAAAGCAAACGCCTTGGTGTTAAAGTTTTCGGTGGCCAAACAATCAATTCAGGTAGCATCATCGTTCGTCAGCGTGGCACTAAATTCCACCCAGGCAACAATGTCGGTATCGGCAAAGACCACACACTGTTTGCAACTGCCGAAGGCGTTGTCCAGTTTGTTCAGAAAGGTCCGAAAAACCGTAAGTATGCAGAAGTGGTTTCCGCGTAGGTTACTACCACTTCATGTTAAAAAAGCCCCTACGTGGGGCTTTTTTTATGCGCGGGATTTAGCCCCAGTGGCCCACGCAATGACACACAGCAACAGCAACTGTAAACTGATCCTATGAAATTCGTCGACGAAGCAACAATTAAAGTACAGGCAGGCAAAGGCGGCAACGGCTGCATGAGCTTTCGCCGTGAGAAATATATTCCCAAAGGCGGCCCAGATGGCGGTGATGGCGGTGACGGTGGCAGCGTATTCCTAGTCGCTGCAGAGGGCCTCAATACCCTTATCGACTTTCGCTTCACACGCAACTTCCGCGCCGAGAATGGCGAGCAGGGCCGTGGCTCCGACTGTACTGGCGCCGGTGGCGAAGACCTTATTATGCAAGTCCCTGTGGGTACCACCGTGCTCTGCGAAGAGACTGGCGATGTGCTCGGCGACCTCACTGAATTGGGTCAGCAGCTTAAAGTTGCCCAGGGCGGTTTTCACGGCCTCGGTAATGCGCGCTTTAAATCCAGCGTCAACCGCGCCCCGCGACAGACCTCTCCCGGCAGCGACGGCGAGCTGCGCGAAATCAAGCTTGAGCTAAAAGTGCTGGCTGATGTAGGCCTGCTCGGACTGCCCAACGCCGGCAAATCAACTTTTATTCGCGCCGTCTCGGCAGCCCGTCCAAAAGTCGCCAACTACCCCTTCACCACCCTAGTGCCTAATTTAGGCGTAGTGGGCATGAGCGGTGATAAAAGCTTTGTCGTCGCCGATATTCCCGGCTTGATTGAAGGGGCATCTGAAGGAGCTGGCCTAGGTATCCGTTTCCTCAAGCACCTGACACGCACACGACTGCTGTTACATCTTGTCGACATGATGCCCTATGACGGCACTACACCAGCGGAGAACACCGTAGTGATCGAACAGGAGTTGGGTAAATTTAGCCCGACACTGGCCGAGGGTGATCGCTGGTTAGTCTTAAATAAAACCGACCTGATGCCCGAAGATGAAGTCGAGCAAGCCTGCAAAGACGTGGTTAAGACACTCAACTGGCAGGGTCCCGTATTCGTTATCTCCGCGATTTCAGCCCAGGGCACCAAAGCTCTCTGTGCCGCAATCATGGATTACATTGACGGACACCGCGATCGCGAAAATATCGACCCGACACTGGCTGTTGCCGTGGAAGAACGCCGTCAGCAGATCCAAGCGGAAGCCCGCGAGCGCATCGAAGGGCTGGCTGAAGCCCGACGTCTGGCTCGCCTCGGTGGCGAACAGATCGAAGGTGCCGAATTTGATGAAGCATTTGAAGACGAAGATGACGATGACGACAATGATGTCGAAGTGGTTTACGCCGAATAGATAAAAGGGACGCTAAAAGAGTCGCTACCTATGACAAGAGCAATTACCCAAAATGCACAGCGCCTAGTCGTCAAGATCGGCAGCGCGCTGCTGACCAATAATGGTGCCGGTCTCGATCGCGACGCCATCGACGGCTGGGTTGAGCAAATCGCCCAGCTCTTGGCTCAGGGCAAAGAAATTGTTTTAGTCTCCTCAGGCTCAATCGCCGAAGGCATAGTGCGACTCGGCTGGAAAACCCGTCCCGAGAGCATTCATGAGCTTCAAGCCGCTGCCGCAGTGGGGCAGATGGGTCTAATTCAAACCTATGAGAGCAGCTTTCAACGCTTTGATCGCCTCACCGCACAGATACTCTTGGATCACGACGACCTCGCCAACCGCCAGCGCTATCTGAATGCACGCAGCGCCCTGCAGACATTAATTCAATTGAATGTGCTGCCCATCGTCAACGAAAACGACACCGTAGTCACCGACGAAATCCGCTTTGGTGACAACGACAGCCTCGCCGCACTGGTGGCCAATCTTATCGATGCCGACCTGCTGGTGATTCTCACCGACAAAGACGGCCTCTATAGCGCCAATCCCGACCTCGACTCAAGCGCTGAACTGATCAGCGAAGCCATGGCCGACGACAGCTCTCTCGACGCCTTAGCCGGTGGCAGCAACAGCAGCCTTGGTCGAGGTGGTATGGTGACCAAATTGCAGGCAGCAAGGCTGGCAGCGCGCTCTGGTTGCAATACTGTGATCGTCGGCGGACGCAATAGCGGCATATTGACCGCAGTCACTCAGGGTCAACAAGTCGGAACATTACTCACTGCATCACAGCAGCCCCTCGCCGCACGCAAGCAGTGGCTGGCGGGACAGTTACAGGTCAAAGGTCAACTAGTGCTCGACGCCGGTGCCGTGAAAGTACTACAACAGCAGGGTCGCAGCTTATTGGCCGTGGGGGTTACCCAGGTCAAAGGGCAATTTACTCGTGGTGAATTGGTCAGTTGTATTGATGCCGATGGTCGTGAAATTGCCCGTGGGCTGGTCAACTATCACTCTGGCGAAGCAGAGCGCATCAAAGGTCAAGGCACTGAACATATCGCCGAGATTCTCGGTTATCGCGAAGACGACGAGCTTATTCATCGCGACAATATGGTTGTTAGCTAACCTCTTTACGACTTCGTCAGCCTTAACTCCGTACAAATGATTCCTTCGCCTGCTATCAGCTGATGCTCGGTCTCCATGACATACCTCAATGGTTTTACCTTACCCGTTGAAAACCTCCCGCTAGCCCCCACCTAAAATACTAAGCAAGATAAAAAATTATTCCGAGGTATGCCATGCGAATTGAAAAGCTAACCAATCAACTACAGAGTGCACTGGCCGACGCCCAATCGGTTGCCGTGGGCAACGACCATTCCGCCATAGAACCGCTGCACCTATTGTTGGCACTACTCAATCAACAGGGTGGCAGTGTGCGCCCAATCCTCAATCGCGCCGGCTTTGATGTGGTTGGTCTGCAGGCTGATCTCAATACGCAGCTCGACAAACTCGCCAAGATAGTTTCTCCCACTGGCGAAGCCAACTTCTCTCAAGATCTCAGTCGCCTACTAAATATGGCCGACCGCAGCGCCCAGAAAAAGGGTGACCAATTCGTCTCCAGCGAAATATTGCTGCTCGCCGCCCTTGAAGATAAAAATTTACTCGGCAAAAGCCTGGCCAAGTTTGGTGATGTGAATAAAGCCAAGAGCGCGATTGAATCGGTTCGCGGTGGCGAGCAGGTCAGCGATGCGGATGCCGAAAGTCAGCGAGAAGCCCTGGATAAATACACCATCGACCTTACCGAGCAGGCTGAATCCGGCAAGCTCGACCCAGTGATTGGCCGCGACGACGAAATCCGCCGCACCATCCAGGTTTTGCAGCGCCGCACCAAAAACAACCCGGTCTTAATCGGTGAACCCGGTGTTGGTAAAACCGCCATCGTCGAAGGCCTGGCCCAGCGGATTATCAATGGCGAAGTGCCAGAGGGCTTGAAAAATAAACGCGTATTGACCTTGGATCTCGGCGCACTCTTAGCCGGTGCAAAATTCCGCGGTGACTTTGAAGAGCGTTTAAAAGCTGTGCTTAAAGATCTCTCCAAGCAGGAAGGGCAGATTATCCTGTTTATCGATGAAATTCACACCATGGTCGGAGCCGGTAAAGCCGAGGGCGCCATGGATGCCGGCAATATGCTCAAGCCCGCACTGGCTCGTGGTGAGCTGCACTGTGTCGGTGCCACCACTCTGGATGAATATCGCAAATTTATTGAAAAAGATGCAGCCTTAGAACGTCGTTTCCAAAAAGTCTTGGTGGAAGAACCCAGCGAAGAAGACACGGTGGCCATTTTGCGTGGCCTTAAAGAGCGCTATGAAGTTCACCATGGCGTTGAGATAACCGACAGCGCCATCGTCGCTGCGGCCAAACTGTCCCAGCGCTATATCACCGATCGCCAGCTGCCGGACAAAGCCATCGACCTGATCGATGAAGCGGGCAGTCGCATCCGCATGGAGATTGACTCCAAGCCGGAAGAGATGGATCGCCTTGAACGCCGTTTAATCCAATTAAAAATCGAGCGCGAAGCAGTCAAAAAAGACAAAGACGAAGCCTCGCGCAAGCGCCAGCAAAAGCTCGAAGATGATATTGCCGAGCTGGGCGCAGAATACGCCGACCTCGAAGAAATCTGGAAAGCCGAAAAAGCCTCAATGCAGGGCTCAACCCACATTAAAGCTGAACTTGAGCAAGCCAAGGTCAACCTTGAAGCGGCCCATAGATCCGGCAATCTCGAAAAAATGGCACAGATTCAATACAGTATTATTCCTGACCTGGAAAAACAATTAACCAGCGCCAACAGCGAAGCTCAGATTGAAAAGCGTCTACTGAGAAACAAAGTCACCGAAGAGGAGGTGGCAGAGGTAGTGGCCAAATGGACAGGCATCCCAGTCTCAAAGATGCTTGAAGGAGAGCGGGATAAACTGCTGCGCATGGAAGACTCGTTGCACCAGCGTGTAATGGGTCAGAGCGAAGCAGTAGTCGCCGTCTCCAACGCTGTGCGCCGTTCACGGGCCGGACTCTCAGACCCCAATCGACCCAATGGCTCGTTCCTGTTTTTGGGCCCCACAGGTGTAGGTAAAACCGAACTCTGTAAATCCCTCGCCGAATTTTTATTTGATAGCGAAGAGGCCATGGTACGCATCGACATGTCCGAGTTTATGGAAAAGCACTCGGTGGCAAGACTGATTGGCGCGCCCCCCGGCTATGTTGGCTACGAAGAGGGCGGATATCTCACTGAAGCGGTGCGCCGCAGACCCTACTCAGTATTGCTGCTCGATGAAATTGAAAAAGCTCACCCCGATGTATTCAATATTTTATTGCAGGTCCTTGACGACGGTCGTCTCACCGATGGTCAGGGCCGCACCGTCGACTTTAAAAACACCGTGATTGTGATGACCTCCAACCTCGGCTCCGACGTGATTCAAATGCTCGCCGGAGAAGAGAACTACGAGGTGATGAAATCCGCAGTGATGGATGTAGTCAGCGGCCATTTCCGCCCCGAATTTATCAACCGCGTCGACGAAGTAGTCGTATTCCACCCGTTAGCCAAAGACCAACTCCGCGGCATTGCCAGCATCCAGCTCGATCTACTGGGCAAACGCCTGGCTGAACACGAGCTGCAACTGACCCTCAGCGACGAGGTATTGGACAAGCTACTCGAGGCAGGCTTTGACCCAGTCTATGGCGCCAGACCTCTAAAGCGAGTGATTCAGCAGCTGATCGAAAATCCTCTGGCCCAGAGTATTCTCTCCGGCCAATTTGCACCGGGGGCAGAGATAAAAGGGCAGTTACAAGAGGGGCTAGTGGTATTTGGTCAATCAGTACTGAGGATCCCGGGAGTTGGGGTTATAAATAACCAATCAGCGGGTCGCCACCCTCATAGCTCGTGAGGCTGGCAAGTGAATCGATAAATAGATGAAATAGTTCCGCCTGCGATGACACATCCAGCTTGGCGTAGCTATTTTTGCGGTGCAGTTTCACCGTCTCTGGGGAAATACACAACCGCTCAGCAATTGACTTGGTCGAGTGACCATGGAGAAAGAACTGTACCGCCTGCGTCTCTCTGCAGGTGAGATAAGCCGTGCCAAAATGCTTCAGGGCGCTATCTAACTGCCCCGGTAACTCATTTTTAGCGGCCTTGTGTTCGCCAATTTTGGCAACCCAATGCAGCTTAGAAAGCGTGGCTATGGTATCGGCTATATCGTCCAGAAAGCGAATTTGAGAGCGACTAAAGGGCTGTGAAAAAATGAGTCGGGCTATAGAGATATTGACGAATTGATTCGCCGAGAGAGGCACAATAAAGCCAAGCTCATCTCTAATCTCAGTGTATCTAAAGTAGTTGCGGTAATACTCAGTCTTTTCAAAGCCACTGGGTGCCAAATCAGACAAGCGGTGCAAGCCACTGGCCTGATCGTCCATCGCCGCGCGGTAAAAAGGTTCGATCAAAAACGCCCCGTTGACGAATCTGATCGATCTGCCGCTCGGTTTCATTAGGAGGAATATCGTTGTAGATAATCTGCGGTTTTTCATTGCGGTGATAATACAAAATCACCGCATTGTCGAACGCCACCAAATTCTTCAGCATGCCCACCAGCAGAGAGGGCAGCTGATCACTGCTAATCTCGGGCATGATGGCAGCCAGCTGGTTGCTAAAGTCGCGGAGTTGGCAGCTTAAGATACGTTTCTCACAACATGAATCTCACTCTATTGGCTCAGAATAGGGCGCCAGCTGGCTAGCCCTGTTCTTGAAACTGTGCCGAATCAACAAAGATCAGTCGAATAACCAGACTCTCTGCCGACGGCTCCATCGAGAGCATCATCACATTGAGATTGCCTTGAATCTCAACGCCAGAGGGAAGGTTAAACACAATGCCGCCTGTGGCTTCATTGGTTAAAGTGCGCAACTCCTTTAGGTCTTTGTCCTTGCGCACCTCAGTTTGAAACTTCTGCAACATCGCATTCAGCGACATTTCAAAGTTCGGGAAGTTAAACTGCCCCTTGTATTCGCTGCGATCCAGCTCCAGCTTAATCGGAATCTTAACGCCGCTAGTTGCGCCGCTCAGCTCACCAGAACTCACCGAAAGACCCTGTTTAATCTCTTTAAAGAGCTTCTTAGCATTCTCTGGGCTCTGGTTTTTAAAGCCCGCGACCAGCAGATTGGCGCCGAGATTAAAGAGCTTGCGAGCATCGATCTTAATACCCTGTTGTTCAGTCTGCTGTTCTGTCTGTTGTTCAGTCATAGTCGGCTACTAAAATAATGAGTTAAATGTGGCTTAACCACTGCAAATTGCGACTCTACCGCAAAGCTAGCGCAAATGTAATAGCTGAATGAGTCATCGGATAAACCCGCCAAAGCGTAAAATCAACAGACACTTTGACGGTATCCCCATGGCAAATAACACCAGCCCTCTAAATTCCTCGGCCGCCGCCGCAGATACCGGCTTAAACGCCAGTGAGATTTCACGGGTTGTAGAAATGGCATGGGAAGATCGCACACCCTTTGAAGCCATCGCAGGCCTGTTTAAACTCAATGAATCTGCCGTCATCTCACTGATGCGCCGCACCCTCAAACCGCGCTCATTCCGCCTCTGGCGCAAACGTGTCACAGGGCGCAAAACCAAACATCTGCAACTGCGCTCTCCAGAGGTCAGTCGCGGTTACTGTCCCACTCAATATAAACGTGGCTAGAAGGTACTCAACAATGAAAAATATTCGTCAGTTCATCATCGCCAGCTGCCTCAGCCTGTTTTTGATACCTAGCACCATTGCCCTGGAGCCACTGATGATCGACAGCTTCGAATCCGACCCACAGCTGCGCTGGTCCTATGTCAGCGACCAAGTCATGGGTGGAGTATCCGAGGGCAGAGTCGCCTTTAAGGAAGACCCAGGTGAGCAGTATGCCCATATGACAGGTCAGGTCAGTACCGACAACAATGGCGGCTTTATCCAGCTGCGCAGCGCAATTGCCAAGAACACCATAGATACGGCAACCGGCGCCTATTTAAAGGTACGCGGCAATGGTCAGCAGTACTATCTGCATCTGCGCACCTCCGGAACCCTGCTGCCCTGGCAGTACTATCAAGCCAGTTTCACCACAACAGACCAGTGGCAGATTGTTAAAGTGCCCCTCGCAGCCTTCGCCCGCTCCGGCAACTGGCTTAGCAAAGCGGTAAAGCCCAGCTCAATCCGCAGTATTGGCATAGTTGCCTTCGGCAGAGACCACAGTGCTGACATTCACATCGCAGAGATAGGTTTTTATTGATCTGCGTCTAGTTTAGGGCGAGCTAAAACCAATATATTCCCGGTATATCAACTTTGCTGCTGTATTGAGGTGCGCAGGATCAACTGCGTATTATTTTGTAGAGCAATAACCTGGTGGCACGGAATGTCGGAAGTAACGCAACTATTTACCCGGGACGATGATTTTCATAATCAGGCTGCCGATCTTATCCATATTTGAAGAACCTTACCTCCAAACCTGAAGGCAGCTTTTGCAGATAAGACCGAGCATTTTGCTGAGCATGAGTTTGGTTATTATGCTGATCTTTCCTCTGCAAATAGTGTAGGAGAGTTTAAAAATAAAATTCATAGTACTGTTCAGGGATTTGGGTTTTCAGATTTTTCATTTGTGCGAATGCATTGCGGAGATATCGACTCCAAACTTTTAGTTACTGCCCCTGAACAAATGCTGTCGGCATACTTCGATCAAAATTTAGTGCTGTTTCGCAATCAATACCCAGTCCGACAAAATCCCTCGTATGGGCAGCAATGGCGATGGCCCATTGTGGCTGTGACTGATCGATCCAACCCGGCCGTGAGGCCATTGGGGGCTGTGGTCGTCTCGAATCGGCAGCTGATTCGTTGCCGATAAACCATTGCCCTGATCGATCGCGGCCAGTGCCTTTAGCGCGCAGTAGCGACCGGCTAGATATTCTGACAGTCTTTTCTTTGACCAATTGCATGCCTCAGCTGGACGCGGCACGGCATACTGCTGAAATGATCTGCTGGTGCTTTTTTGCCAATCAAAGGAACAGCCACAGAAACCTATATTGGATGGGGGAGGTTGGTCAAAAGGTGTGGCAAAGCAGATATTTTCCAGCAACATGGACCCCAGTATAGGTAAGACGCTTCTGGGGCAGTATAGGTCAATGATATAAGACAGCTTTAAGCATATATGGGTGATATATTCATAATATTCTTGCTTTGTAATATTGCATAAAATCTGCCTGTATAGCCTACAACTAGGCCGATTTCGCGGCTTCTTACGCAACACTTGGCCTTTCTAGGTCATGGCAGATTAGTGTAATTTATGTACACTTTGGTTCAGCAGGTTGACTCACTTATTAACCACATATCGAGCCGAATTAGTTGACCTGCATCATGGATGGAATCTCTGGAATGGGGTTGCAATAGCTTACCGCTTTTTAGAGCGCAGTTTTTTCTTTGAAACAGCGATTATACGGAAGACACTATTATGCTCAGCAAGTTGGATAACTTAAATATCATTAAGCGGGTTTATAGCAGTTTAAAAGCTTCGGTGATTTCCCATTGCTTTGTTTCCGGTGAGCGTCTCAATATCGAGACCCTTGCTGAAGAGCTGCGGGTCAGCATTACGCCGGTTCGCGAGACTTTACTGCGGCTGGTTGCTGAAGGCCTGATTGTCAATGTGCCGAAGATGGGGTTTTTTATGCGAACACTGTCTGAGGCGGATATTCGCGATCTTTATGAGATGAATCATATATTGACTGCCTGGTCCATGAGTCAGCTAATTAAAGATAAGATTCCAGGGTTGATACTTGGCATGCCGGAGTTGATTGCTATGAATAAAAAGCTCAGTCTCGATGACGACCCCACAAATGAGATAATTGCCGATTCGTCTGGTGCCATTTTTGAATACTGCGCCCGACGTTCGGGCAATTTCGAGATTGTTGAGCGGATTCAAAATATGAATGACCGGCTCAATTACGTCCGGGTCTGCGAATCGCGAATGGAACAGTCGCCGGTTATTCAATTAATCGAAATTACCAGAGAGGGTGTTGATGGCAATTACAGCGCATTAAAAACGCTATTTGACGAGCAATATGACCGCAGCGTCCTGCTGCTACCCCACCTGATGCGTCAGCGAATTTTGCCAGTGATCGCCGTGCTCGACAAAACCACAGTGAATGCCGTTGGTGTACTGGGCGGAACGGTTGCGGACTAAATCTAGATTGCTACTCTCGCCTTCGATTCCAAGGGCTAACCAACCTCTCTTGACAAGCTTCCTGCGCTGATAAATGATTGTCCAGTCTGTACCTTGGGGTACAGCTCGATTCAGACCAATTCTAACCACTACAGCAGGTACGCTTATGACGGACACAGCAGCACGCACCACGCAAGGACGAGGCCAGCTTTACGGCAGTATATTAGACACCATTGGCGATACGCCCTGCGTAAAGATTAATACATTGGCGCCGTCTCATGTCTCTCTGTATGTTAAAAGCGAATTTTTTAATCCTGGGGGGTCGGTCAAGGACCGCCTGGCCATCAGTATTATCGAAGAGGCAGAGCGCAGCGGTGAGCTGAAGCCCGGTCAGACGGTGATTGAGGCAACCAGTGGCAATACTGGCATTGGCTTGGCAATGGTCTGTGCCGCCAAGGGTTACCCCTTTATTGCGACCATGCCTACCAGTGTCTCGATTGAGCGCCGCAAACTGATGCGATTTTTGGGTGCCAAGGTGATTTTGACCCCGAAAGCGGAAAAAGCCATGGGCTGTTATCTCAAGGCCACGGAAATGGCAGAAGCCAATGGTTGGTTTTTAGCCCGTCAGTTTGAAACCGATGCCAATGCAAAAATTCATGCCAACACTACAGCCCAAGAAATTCTCAATGACTTCAGCGACTCCGCTCTCGATTATTGGGTGACCGGCTATGGCACCGGTGGAACCTTTTCCGGTGTGGCTCAGGTATTGCGTGAAAAGCGGCCCGAGACTCAGATTATTCTCAGTGAGCCGAGCAATGCTCAGCTGATTGAGAGTGGCCAGCAGCAGGAACGCAGCGCGGATGGCTCGCCTGCCGCCCGTCATCCGGCTTTTCAGCCGCACTTGATTCAGGGGTGGACACCCGACTTTATTCCTCAAGTACTGCAGCAGTCGATCGACGCCAAGCGCTTTGACCAGCTGGTGCCTATCGATGCCGAAGAGGGCATTGCCGCATCTCGCGCACTGGCGCAAAAAGAGGGCATTTTTACCGGTATTTCCGGCGGCTGTACCTTTGCCGTAGCCTTGCAACTGGCTCAGACTGCCAAGCCCGGTAGCGTGATTCTGTGCATGCTTCCGGATACCGGTGAGCGCTATCTGTCGTCACCGTTGTTTGAGGGTGTCGGTGAAGATATGGATGCGGATGAGTTGGCGCTGTCGCTGTCGACACCGAGCTTCCATCTCGACGAATAACTGTCGTCTGAAACGCTATTTTTGCCGTTGCGCAAAAGCCTCCAGCTGCTCTTCGGTGGCTGAAGGTTGGTGATTGGCCTTCCATTCACTGTAGGGCATGCCATAGATCGCCTCTCGCGCTTGATCATCGCTGAGCTCCATATCCCGCTCCTGAGCCGCCGCTAAATACCATTTGCCGAGACAGTTGCGGCAAAATCCCGCCAGTATCATCAGGTCTATATTCTGCACATCTTTGTTGTTGTCCAAATGTTCCAAGAGCTTTCTAAAGGTTGCTGCTTCGAGTTCGGTGGTGGCGCTGGTCATAATAGTGTCTCTATCTAAAAGGTGGCATTTTTCCGCAGAGGTTTCGCGGACGACTTTGGTGCAGAATTTTCCTATAAAAGAACCCCCGATAGTTTAGCCTCTTTAGGGTTCGAGCGGCAGCCGCACAACAAATACGTTGAGCGGGGGTGTCTGCGGGTTTAAGTGGATACTGGGGTGCCATGGCGAGTTGATGCTGATGTGATAATGGATAAAACGCAGCGGTACAGACCTGGCAGTATTTAGGCGCCGCAATAAAAACATGATTACTACTATAATTAAGGGGATATGCGCATGACACTGAAAAAATTATTACTGCTTGGCCTAGTCACTACTTTAACCACTATTCTGGCCGCCTGTAGCGGCGACAATCCGGCTGTCTCTGAGCCTGCTATCTCTGAGCCTGCTATCTCCGAGCCGGGCGTCGCCGCAGTTGATTCAACACCAGGTCTGT
>CAXAFJ010000032.1:0-22222 GCA_963968025.1 uncultured Pseudomonadales bacterium
GCTCTCTAGCCCTCAATGCTATGCACCCTTGACCATAGGGTTATTCGCGACATATAGTCCGCGCATAACACAGCACTGAGAGACAGTATGGACAGGTTGCAGAATCTAGAAGTGGGTCAGGAGTTTGAAACTGACACCATTACCCTGAGCAAAGGCGATATTCTTGAGTTTGCCGCGGAGTTCGATCCCCAGCCCTATCACCTGGAAACCGAAGCCGCTGAGGCGTCTATATTTGGCGGTCTCTGCGCCAGTGGCTGGCAGGTTGCTGCGCTGATGTCGCGGCTGGTATCCGACACCTTTAAAAACCATGGCGTTGCTATTCAGGGTATTCAAACTATTCCCAGTCTGCAGTGGAAAATTCCGGTGTTTGCTGAAGACAGCCTCTGCGCCACAGTGGCAATTGCCGACTGCAAAAAAGACGCTGGGTTATTGGTCTGTGATATTCGGGTTAAAAACCAGCATCAGAAAGTCGCCCTTGTTTTGAGTATGACATTGCGTTTAGGCACTCAATCAACTGCTCAATCAACTGCTGAATCGAACGGGAGCACAGGCTTATGAAAAACCCAGAATTTATTCGCAGCCGCTGGTTTGAAGATATTCCCGTCGGTGAGTTCCATGTCTTTGGCTCTCACAGTTTTACCGAAAAAGAGATTATTGAATTTGGCAAAAAATATTCACCGGAAGCATTTCACACTTCACCTGAAGCGGCATTCGACACTGAGCACCGTGGACTGGTGGCCGCGGAATTACATCTCGCGGCGATCTGGATGAAGTTAATGGTCGCCTATATGGAGCGTTTTGCCACCGGTGTTCAGGATGGTCGACGCAATGGTGCCGGTGTCAGTGTGCGGGATATGCAGTGGTTTAAGCCCGTGCGTCCAGGACACACCATTACCTTTACCTATGAGATCTGTGAAAAACTCGACCGCAAAGTGCGCGACAAGTGGGGCATTATTCGCAGCCGCAACGAGGGCTTTAACCAAAACAATGAGCGCGTGTTTAGTTTTGAAATTGATATTCTTGCCGAGCTAGCGCCCACTGCTGCACGCTAGCTCTTCACTCGCTAGCTAGTCGCGAGCATTTTCTCCACAGTGCGCAGTGCCAAAGCGTGAACCGTAAAGGTTGGATTCACCGCACCGCTGGAGGGAAAGACTCCAGGACCAGCAATATACAGGTTATCCAGATCGTGGCAACGGCCATACTGATCACAGACCGACTCTTTGGCATCAGCACCCATCACTGTGCCACCCATTAGATGCATAGCCACTGTGGGACCGGTCCAGGTCTCGGTGGCACCAGCAGCTTTAAACACCTCAACGCCCTTCTTAACCCCCTCTGTCACCAGCGCTCGGGTGCGCTCATTGATGCTGTGATGGGTTGCCGCCAGGGGCAACCCAAACTGATCTTTGCGCTCACTCAGGGTAATGCGATTATCCGCCAGAGGTGTATCTTCGCCAACAAAATTCATCTGTCCAAAATGCTTCGCCGCTCTGCGCATAAAAGGATCTAGCGCGGCGCCGTAGATATCCGCTCGGCCAGTCGCTATACCCAGCAGGTCATTGGGCTTGGTGGCGTTGGCAATCAGCCACTGATAAGAGCCAAAGGCATCGCCCTTGTCTTTATTGGCATAGTCATCCTGACACAGCAACTGGCCGCCGGTGGCGCCGAGATGACAGTCGGTCTGTTGATCAAATAGGCCGAGCACCAGCTGTGCCGGATGGGTCATTAGGTAGCGACCGACCTTGTCGCTGCTATTAGCCATACCCGCTGGATGTTTAGAACTCTTGGAATTTAAAAGAATCCGCGCGTTCTGCACGGCAAAGGCACTGAGCACTACCTGCTCGGCCAATACCTGATGCACCGCACCCTGGGCATCAAAATACTCTACTCCGGTAGCCTTTCTACCCGAGGCGTCGTGAAGCACGCGACTGACTGTACTGTCGTGGCGAATACTCGCACCCCCAGCAAACGCTTGGGGTAAATAGGTCACCAGCGGATTGGCCAGCGCACCAATGGGACAGCCGGCATCACACCAGCCGTCGTAGAGGCAAGAGCTGCGACCCTTAAAGGGCTGACTATTTATTGCCAGGGGCAGCGGCGATACCGCCATTCCCAGTTTATTAAACCCTTTTTTAATCACCTCACCCTGAGCAAAAACCGGCAGTGCTGGCATTGGATAAGCCGCACCCTCGGGACGCCATTTCTCTGCCTCGGCATCGCCGCTAATACCGGCCTCGGCCTGAATGCGATCGTAGTAGGGCATCAGATCTTTATAGTTGATCGGCCAGTCCAAACCGACACCGTGCTCGGATGCCAGATTGAAATCATTCTCGTGCAGCCGCAGCCAAACGGCATAATGGTGCAGTGCACTGCCGCCGGTGCCGTAACCACTGTTAAAACTATTGCCAATCTTGTGGTTGCCAGATTCCTCTACAGGTGCCCCGCCCCACTTTAATTTTCGTGCCGAGATCTGTGAACTCTCCAGATCGCTTAATTTGCGTTCCGGTCCGGCTTCCAGAATCAATACTGTTTTGCCCGCTTGCACGGCCTTTGCGGCGATCAAGCTGCCGGCTGCGCCAGCACCCACAATTAGCACGTCAAATTTGTCTTCCAGAGAAATTGATTGCATCACTTTTGCAACTCCTTGGCCGACAGCCATTTATCACTGGGGGCAATATGCGCCATATAGGGCATGCCGATAGCGTCTGAACCCGACTGCGTTCCGTAGACCACATCACAGGCATCGGCACGCCAGACAAAAAATAGAAATGAGGCCGGCGCTGCAGACCAATTGGGGATGGCATCGGTGAACATCTGGTCAACCAAACTCTTGCTTTGACTCTCGGTCAGCTGCGACCAGGGGCGATCAAACTGCTTGAGTGCAGCCTCATGGGCGGCAGCCAAACCCTGCTGATAAAAGGGAGCAAAAGGTGGCTCGAGGCCTAAATAGCGGCCCATCAATAAGGCATTATGGGGCTTTTCTGCCAGCTGGTAGTCGACAAAGGCGGCGATGCCTGCGCTTCGTGAACCGGGCACTATGGCCTCGCAAATGGTTTCTAAGCTGGTCACTTCCAACGCCGATAAAACCTTCATCGGCATCTGCGCAGCATGGGCTGCAGCAGGTGTTAGTAACAGCGCCTTGCCGCCGACCATATAGGTCATTGCCATGGCACTCTTTTTTAAAAAACTGCGTCTTGTCGTATTAGTCGCGTTAGTGGTCTTTTCTGAATTCATTCAATCAACTCATCATGTTTTTTTAACCCAACGAACGAGGGGCACGCAATTGACCGCGCGCCCCCATTCAGATTACATTATTTCTCAACTCGATTTAGAGATCGATTTAAAACTCGCGACGGATACCAATATTAAAGGAGCGTGGATCGCGATAGGAGACCTCATTACAACCACAGAGGGTTGCCAGATCGAAGCCCTGAACACCAGCGCGCTCATCAGTCAGATTGCGTACGGCCAGTGTTGCCTGCCATAGTCCATCAGTACTCATCCAGCTCAGCTGGGAGTTGAGCATGACATAGCTATCAAACTTATCCGCATCGAAGTTTCTCAGGTTGTAGTAGTACTCGTCTGAGTAACTAATATCACCCTGAATCGCCAGACTGCCTGAAGATATAGGCCACTCATAGCGCACCAAACCGGTCATCTGCAATTCTGGCGCATAGGTTGGATCCACATCACTAGGTGGTAGTGGTGAACCACTGCGCAGCGGGATATCTTTTACCGTGGCGTCAAAGTAAGACATACTGAGGATTACGTCCAAGCCGTCAGCCGGTGAACTCTGCAGTTCCAGTTCCATACCTATATTGTCTGCATCAGCATTAATGACAACACCGCCAACACCGACAAACAAGAAGGCTTGATAATCGGAGTAGTCATAGTAGAAAACCGAACCGTTCAGTCGGGTGTTCTCACTCAGACTCATTTTGAAACCGCCTTCATAGGCCAGTAGAATCTCTTCGCCATAGTCAATTGCAGCATCGCCGCCGGAGCCAAGATAGGATCCCAGTAATGGCGCATTAAAACTGCCCGCTTTAACACCGCGATTAACACCGGCGTAGAGCAGCAGGTCGTCACTTGGACGCCAATCTAACTGTGCTTTTGCCGCCCAGAGTGTGTCTGAGGTGCTGTTCTCATAGAAGTAAGGCGATCCGGCACCAACGGCATTGGGAATAAAGTCGCCCTGGTTAACCG
Source organism: uncultured Pseudomonadales bacterium (assembly GCA_963968025.1). Lineage (GTDB taxonomy): Bacteria > Pseudomonadota > Gammaproteobacteria > Pseudomonadales > Porticoccaceae > HTCC2207. The sequence goes on from CAXAFJ010000032.1 coordinate 4,207, forward strand.
TATGGTTACTCATTGAGGGGAAAAACCCTATGCCCACCTCAAAGTCTTTCTCTTCACGAATTACACGCATACCGAAAGTTGCGCTCAGGGTATCGCTGATATCGTAATCAAGCTGTCCAAACAGGCTGTAAGAGTCGGTCTGTAAATCGGCGACTACACCGATATCAAGAGGTCCAATAAGACTATTTTCTGGAGCCTTAAGGCCGTTATCCGAGTTGTTATCAATGTTCAGGTAGAAGAAACCCGCAACCCAGCGCATTTTATCGGTTTCACCATTGAGTCTAAATTCCTGAGTCAAACTGGTTGCATCCACCCCAGCATAGTTAGCCAACTGGTTGGCGGGTCCAGAATCGACATCGATAAACAGCAGTTTTTCGTAGTCTTTATAATCCGTTACCGAGGTAAATACAGTGCCATTGCCAAGGTCTCGCTCAACCCGGACATTAACCCCTTTTGTATCAGTTGAACCCTGATCGGCAAAGGCAAAGTCACTTGAGAAGGTAAAGTCATCGCCATCGGGATCCAGATAACCAAAGAAATCGCCGCCTGGTGCCAGACGTCCGTCGAAACCATAACCGCCACCGGGTAACAAGCCATCACCATCGATCAGATCGGCGCCACCATCACCACCAGCGGTGTCTATGGTCAGTCGTGTTTCATCGGCGGGAGTATTAATGACATTGATCAGTTCGCCGTTTTCGACAATACCGATGGTTGATTTGGACTGGTAAGGACCTGTGCCTACCTCAGAGGTTGCATAGTTCATAGAGACATCGATGCGCGTATCATCAGAGGGCTGGAAAGCGAAAGAAAGACGACCTGCAAAGGTATCATCATCACCTAGATCAGCACCGGCACCTTCGCCTGGAGATGTCCCACCTGGAGCACTGGTAAAGGCTCCCTCGGGATAGAGATTTTTCAAATAGCCATCTTGTTTGTGGTAACGAAAGGCCGCGCGGGCAGCGACTTTTTCGCTGAGTACTGCACCGTATGCGGCTTCCACTGTAGTGCGGTTGGCATTGGCGTCGGTATCGTAACGGCCCATGCCGACATCTACATAACCGTTGTTCTCATCGAAGTTAGGCTTATTGGATAAATAGTGCACCAAACCACCGGTAGCGTTGCGACCAAACAATGTGCCCTGTGGGCCTTTTAATATTTCAACGCGGTCGATATCAAACACAGCAAAAGTCTGTGCCTGAGCAACGGCCAGATAGCCTTCATCCAGATAAACCGCGTTGGGGGCTTCAATAATGTCATTAAAATCATTTTGCGTGACACCACGAATAGAAAACTGCGTGTTCTGGCCTGCCAGGTTGCCACTGATATGAACACCGGGGCTAAAGGCGGCGATGTCGACACTCTTGGTAATGCCCAAGGCACTCATCTGGGCGCCAGTAAAGGCGGTTATGGCAATTGGCACGTCCTGCAAGCTCTGCTCACGTTTCTGAGCGGTGACCACCACTTCTTCTAGAATACTGGCGGCAGTAGCCTGCTGCACTGCTAGGGCTAAGCCTAAAAGTGCAAATGTAATTAACGGTGTTTTTTTCATAATTATTCCCCTCGACTGTTATGTGTAATTTTCTTAATTATTTAGATAACTATTTTTATTATTTGATCAAGCGCCTACTCAGCAACCGGTAAGCGCAGGCCCTTGCGTTCTAAACGTGGAATCACCTCATCGCGAAAATAGGCAAATTCCTTGGCGTAATCGACAAAAGATAATGTCAGTCCTGCCAATCCAGTGTGACTTAATTTTTCTAACTCATCGGCAATATGATCCGGCGTGCCCACCAGTGGATAGCCGCCGTGACCCGCAGCAAAACGGTCTCTAAAACTGGCTAGGGCTTCAGGGGTAAAGGATTGAGCGTGCATACCCTGGAGCTTCATTAAATAATCTACCGCTTCCCAATCAGCGTTCTGATTGGCGTAATAATCGAGATACTCTTCGGCTTCTTTTTGGGTCGGACGACAGACCACGGAACAGAAGCTAAATACCCCCACATCCCGCCCTACAGCGCCAGATTTCGTTTTGATATCCGCCACCACTTCAGTAGCCTGCTCTAGAGTAAAGACTGGGGTAAATAAGAAGTCCGCATTTTGCATGGCAAAGTTACGGCCCTCTTCAGAGGCTGCTGCATTGAGAATCGGGATATGTTTTTGCGCTGGCCGCGGGTTGCTGTAAACCCCGGTGCCCTGAAAAAATTCACCGTTCCAATCAAATGCTGTCTCTTCGCTCCAGAGCTTCTGCACATAGTCGAACCACTCCTGGGCATAGGCGTAGCGCTGGGCGTGTTCGGCGGAGAGCTCGACACCAAAGGCGTCATATTCAGGTTTATTCCAACCGGCAACCACATTCAGACCGACCCGGCCATTGCCAAGGTGATCAATAGTCGCCAGCTGTTTGGCTGAGACAATAGGATGGTTAAATGCGGTGTGGACGGTGGCGAAGATTTGAATGTTCTGGGTGTGAGCGAGCAGGCCTGCTGCCCAGGTGACGGTTTCAAGTACGCCACCATGAAAGTCGGTATCGCCGCCATAGCCAATCCAGCGGGCAATTGGCAGCATAAACTCAATGCCGGCGGCGTCGCACTGACGGACCAGTTCGAGATTGTTTGCCCAGGTATTTTCCCAGCGCTCTTCAACTTTGGTTACCGCCATACCGCCGGAGCAGTTTGCGGAAAAAATCCCCAACTTGAGTTTATTGTCGTTATACATCGGACTCTTAGCCGACATAGTCTTTCCCCCACTACAAAAAACCAAACCAGCAATCAGCCTAAATTGTGTTTTAGGCCGTTGCTGGTGCTTATAATTCTATGTGGTTCAAACCGCTTTATCTTATATTTATTTTAAGCTTAAAATGATATCTTAGATCATGACCTTACCATCATGCAACAAAAATAAACAATCGTAAAATGAGTGGTGGCTATTTAGCCGAGAGCTTGCGCCGCTCATTGCAATCTATTCTATAGCGCGACTTAGACTGATTAGGGATGTACCAGCGATGAATTACTTTGAAAGTTTTAAGCTCAATGAGATATACCAACTTAAGGACTATAAGGTCTCCGAGGCAGAGATACTTGAGTTTGCCAATAAGTATGACCCCCAGAGCTATCACACCGACCCGGTGGCCGCTGCGGAATCACCCTTCGGTTCACTAATTGCCAGTGGCTGGCATACCGCGGCGATTTTTATGCGTATGCAGTGCGACAGTTTTCTCAACCAGTCTCACTGCCTGGGTTCACCTGGGATTGATAAGTTGCGCTGGATAGCGCCGGTGCGTCCCGGCGACAGCTTGCATGGGGAAAACAGAATTATTCAACTGCGCCAGTCTAAATCGAAACCTGATCGAGGAATTGTTCAGTCGGCGGTGTCGATTTACAACCAGAGCAATGAGCTGGTAATGACACTTGAAACTACGGCATTTTTTCTCAGGAGGCCGCAGTAGCAGCTGATGCAGGATTAGACCAACACTACAGCACGGCGGTCACTTCTATTTCCACCTGGGCTCTATCTTCTATCAATGCCGCCACCTGAACCACCGACATAACCGGGAAGTTTTTACCCATAATGTCTCGGTAGGCCTGGCCAATGGGGCGCAAGTTTTCGCTATAGGATTTTTTATCGGTGATATACCAGGTCATTCGCACCATATGCTCTGGCCCTGCTCCACCAGCAACTAAAACGTCATGAACATTCTGCAACGTCTGACGCACCTGCTCGACAAAATCATCGGTTTCAAACTCAGCCTGCGGGTTCCAACCAATTTGGCCACCGATGTAAATAGTCTGGCCACCCTGAGTAACAATCCCGTTGGAATAGCCTCTCGGTGCAACCCAACCCTCTGGCAATAGTGTCTTGCGCATTGCATTTCCTATTAGTAATATTACGAATCAAAATGATATTTTAAGCTTAAAATAAAACCATAGCCAGCTATCATTTTATAATGCACAATAGAATTATAAAAAAAACAGCACAAATTGGAGATAATTATGAGTAGCAACCCCTTGCTCGACCTCGTTAGCGGCATCTCAAACGGCAATATTAAAATAATCGATTTGACCGCCACACTTGAACCCGGCATACCTACCCTGCAATTACCCGAAGAGATGGGATGGGGCAAATCTTGGCCCTTCCATATAGAAGAAATCTCCCGCTACGATGACCGCGGCCCAGCCTGGTACTGGAACAATTTTAAATGTGGCGAGCACACTGGCACCCACTTTGATGCGCCGATTCACTGGGTCACCGGTAAAGATCACAGCCATCACGCAACAGACACAGTTGCGGTTGAAACCTTTGTTGCACCAGCCTGCGTGATTGATGCCTCGGCCGAATCTGCTGCCAACCCAGATTTCTTAATGAGCGTCGACTTTATTAAGCAGTGGGAAGCCAAGCACGGCGACATTGAAGCCGGCTCTTGGGTTTTGTTTCACAGCAACTGGTCAAAGAAAGTCGCCACTGATGAATACCTCAATGTTGACGACAACGGCAGCCACACGCCGGGCTGGGAACCTGAAGCCATTACTTACCTTACCGAGGTGCGAGATGTAATCGGTGTCGGTGTAGAGACCGTAGGGACAGACAGTGGCCAAGCCGCTGCTCAAGAGCCTATGTTCCCCTGTCACAATTTGATGCACGGTGCCAATAAGTGCGGTCTTGCCGGTCTGCAAAATCTTGACCAGTTGCCTCCCAAAGGCGCGGTGATTATTGCGCCACCACTGAAGATTAAAGATGGTTCTGGCAGCCCAGCGCGAGTACTAGCACTTATCACACAGGATTAGTTAACCGATGGCTGAAAGATCGTTTAAGAAAGAGGTTTTAAAACTTCGCGCAGGGGAAGGGGATCTCTTTCAGGGTGAGGGTATTCTCGCGATTACCAAGGCTCTGTTGCAGTCCGGCGTTTCCTATGTCGGCGGCTATCAGGGCTCGCCCATATCCCACTTGATGGATGTGTTGAATGACGCCCAGGATGTATTGGGTGAGCTGGGTGTGCATTTTGAAGCCAGCGGCAGTGAAGCCACCGCTGCAGCGATGCTCAGTGCGTCGATTAACTATCCATTGCGCGGCGCGGTAACCTGGAAGTCGACAGTGGGCACCAATGTCGCCTCCGACGCGCTCTCCAATCTCGCCTCTTGTGGCGTGGTTGGCGGCGCTATGGTGATAGTCGGCGAAGACTATGGTGAGGGCTCGAGCATCATGCAGGAGCGCACCTATGCCTTTGCCATGAAGGCGCAGATGTGGCTGATGGACCCGCGCCCCAATCTGCCCAGCATTGTCGATATGATCGAGAAGGGCTTTCAGCTCTCCGAAGCCAGCAACACGCCAATCTTTTATATGATGCGGATTCGCGGCTGCCACGTTACCGGCGAATTTGTCGCCAAAGATAATCTGGCACCCCAATACAGCAATCTCAATACCGTGACACCCAATCGCGAGGCGGAAAAGATTATCTTGCCGCCCCATGTCTATCAGCAAGAGCGCGATAAGATCAGTCAGCGCTGGCCCGCGGCTATAGACTTTATTCAGCAGCATAAGCTCAATGAATTTTTCCCTGGCAAGCAGGAAGAGTTGGGTATTATTACCTGTGGCGGTACTTATAACACGGTGATTCGCGCTCTCGAGCGACAGGGTTTAGCCGACTGCTTTGGCAATAGCGATATTCCTCTCTACATCATGAATGTGGCCTATCCCATCGTGCCGGACGAGGTGATTGAGTTCTGTCTCAGCAAAAAGCATGTACTACTGATTGAAGAGGGACAGCCTGCCTATATAGAGCCGGCGATTCAGAGCTTGCTGCGCAAACAGGATATTCAAACCCAGGTCTATGGCAAAGAGATATTGCCGCAAACTGGCGATGTCACCGGCCAGGTGTTGCTTACTGGACTGACGCGCTTTATGGAAATCGCTGGGCACTCCAGCACTACCAAGATAAGCAGCCTTGAAGTAGATCAACTGCAGTCACCACTGCAGGAAGAGGATCGCGAAAGCCTTTTACAAAATGTGCCACCGCGACCTTCGGGACTCTGCACCGGCTGTCCCGAGCGCCCCCTGTTTAGTGCGATCAAACAGGTACAGGCGGAGATAGGCCCATTTCATATCAGCTCAGATATTGGCTGTCACTCTTTTGCCACATTGGCCCCGTTTAATCTTGGCAATACGATTATGGGCTACGGCCTTTCACTGGCCAGTTCATCGAGTATTCGCCATGTGCTGCCACACAAGTCCATCAGTATTATGGGCGATGGCGGTTTCTGGCATAACGGCCTCAGTAGTGGTGTCGCCTCGGCGGTGTTTAACAACCACGATGGCCTGTTGATTATTGTCGACAATGGTTATTCCGCGGCCACCGGCGGGCAGGATATTCCGTCTATGGCTGAACCGAATATGATTGCCACCACCATGGATGCCGAACGCTTAGAGCGTATCCAGTCCCAATCTATCGAGCGCGCTTGCCGCGGTGCCGGTGTCGAATGGCTGCGCACTGTCAGCACTTATAGCATCAGTGAGATGAAAGACACACTCACCGAGGCTCTGACCACCAAACAGGGTGGCTTGAAAGTGATTATTGCCGAGGGCGAGTGCATGCTCAATCGCCAGCGACGGATTAAGCCGCTGATGAAAAAATCCATCGCCGAGGGCAAGCGTACAGTGCGGGCGCGGTTTTATATTGATAGTAAGACCTGCACCGGTGATCACGCCTGTATCCGTATTTCCGGCTGTCCCTCCCTGACCATTAAAGACAATCCCGATCCACTGCGTATAGATCCAGTCTCCTATGTGGACAACAGCTGTGTCGGCTGTGGTGTCTGCGGTGACAATGTGCATTCTGCCGTGCTCTGCCCGTCGTTCTCAAAGATTGATCTGCTGTCTAACCCGAATGTGGTTGATACTACTATGGCGCGTATCCGCCGCGGTGTTATCAGCTGGTTTGAACGCCGCGATCAGCGCCGCGAAATTAGGCAGGCGCTATGACTGTAAGCACTGAGTTACGCAGCACCAACATTATCGTCACCGCACTCGGTGGTGAGGGTGGCGGTGTTTTGGCCAACTGGCTAATAGAAGTGGCCAACAGTAATCACTGGACCGTGCAGAGCACTTCGCTGGCCGGTGTTGCTCAGCGCACTGGCGCGACGATTTATTATTTGGAAATTTTCCCCAGAGCGGGCATCAAAGACAGCCTGCCAATTATGTCTCTGTCGCCAACCCAAGGCGATATTGATATCGCTATTAGCTCAGAGATTGCCGAAGCCGGTCGCATGCTCCAGCGCGGCTTTGTCACTCCCGATCGCACTACCCTGATCAGCTCCAGTCACCGGGTATATGCCATCGATGAGAAGACTGAGATTGCCGATGGCACCATGCAGGCGGCGACGATTTTGGATATTGCCAACCGCTACTCAAAGCATTTTCTGCACTACGATATGCAGGACGTGGCCGAGCGTAATAACGCGGTGATTAGCTCGGTGCTGTTTGGCGCCCTGGCTGGTTCTGGCGCTCTGCCCTTTAGCAGAGAGAGTTATGAAGAGGTTATTCGACAGACGGGCAAGGCAGTGGCAACCAATCTCGCGGCCTTTACCGACAGTTATGAGATTGCGCAAAAAGCCGGTGGTGGTGTCGAGCAATACCACCCGGAAATAGCGGATGTTGCCCTTGAGGATGATGGCTTTAGCCTGCCCGCAGCAACCACAGTCAAAGGACAAGAATTACTCACCCGACTGGCCGCTGATTTTCCTCCAGCGACCCAGGAAATCATTTACGAAGGCGTAAAAAAAGCCGTCGAGTATCAGGATTTTCATTATGCGTCTCAGTATCTAGATCAGCTGGCGACTATTGTTGCCCTAGACAGCGGCGATGGGGATTTTGAGCTGACCAATACCACTGCCCGATATCTGGCCCTGTGGATGTGCTTTGAAGATATTCCCCGGGTTGCCCAGTTAAAAATTCGCCACCAGCGGATGCAGGAAATCCGCGAGGAAGTGAAGGCAGAAGATCAGCAGATTTTTTATGTCACCGAATATTTTCGCCCGCGACCTGAAGAGATCTGCGCTATTCTGCCAGCACCATTGGGCAGAGCCATTATTGGCAGCAACCTTGGTCGCAAGGCATTAAACCTTGTATCAGGGGCTAAGAAACTCAAGACCAATACCCTGGCGATCTATTTCTCTCTGCGCTTCTTGGCCATGTTGCGGCGCTTCCGCCGCTCTAGCCTCGGCTATCATCACGAGCACAGTATGATTAATAATTGGCTTGGCGCTATCCGCCTGTCCGCCAGCTCGGATAGAGCACTGGCTATAGAAGTTGCCGAATGCGGCAGAATTGTCAAAGGCTATGGCAGCACCCGGGAGCGAACCAGTGAGCAAAATACCGCCATTGTTACGGCCTATAATGATCACCCATATCTGAGTGCTGATGATATTAAAGCCCTGCGCAACGCCGCTCTGGAAGATGATTCAAATACCGCCTTTAGTCAAAGAATCAGCGCTTTAACGACACCCTAATAAACAACCTAATAAAACGCTAATTAATAGTTAGAAGCAAAAAGGCCTAAACAATTAAATTGTTTAGGCCTTTTTGGTGGAATCGAAATGCTCTTTTTAGGGCACTGAATTTAAAACGCTGCAATACCCGTCTGTCCGCGACCCAAAATCAAACCGTGAATATCGTGGGTTCCCTCATAGGTATTAACGGTTTCAAGATTCATCATATGACGCATGACCGGGTACTCGTCGGAGATACCATTACCGCCGAGCATATCTCGTGCCTTGCGGGCTATCTCCAGAGACTTGCCACAGGAATTGCGTTTAATTAACGAGATCAATTCCGGGGCTATATTATTTTCATTCATCAGCTGTCCAGCACGGAAACAACCCTGCAGGGCAAGACTAATATCGGTTTGCATATCCGCCAGCTTGAGCTGGATAAGCTGTGTAGCTGCCAGTGGTCGATTGAACTGCTTGCGCTCCATGGTGTAAGTTCGCGCTGCGTGCCAGCAGGCCTCGGCGGCGCCAAGAGATCCCCAGGCAATACCATAGCGAGCATTATTGAGGCAGCTAAACGGCCCTTTCAAACCTTTCACATTAGGCAACAGCTGCTCTTCGGCAACAAACACATCTTCCATCACAATCTGTCCGGTGGTCGAGGCGCGCAGCGATAGCTTGCCTTCAATTTTCGGCGCACTGAGTCCGGGCATGCCCTTCTCAAGAATAAAGCCGCGAATTTCACCATCATCCGTTTTTGCCCAGACCACAAAGACATCGGCAAAGGGACTGTTGGAGATCCACATCTTGGCGCCATTCATCATATAGCCGCCATCAACACTGCGAGCACGGGTGACCATGCCGCCGGGATCGGAACCATGATCTGGCTCGGTTAAGCCAAAGCAGCCGATAAATTCACCGGTTGCCAGCTTCGGCAGATACTTCTCACGCTGAGCTTCGTTGCCAAAGGCATAAATCGGATACATAACCAGTGATGACTGCACGCTCATCATTGAGCGATAGCCAGAGTCGACACGCTCGATCTCTCTGGCCACTAGGCCATAGCTGACGTAGTCCATGCCGGCACAGCCGTAACCTTCAATGGTGAGGCCCAACAGGCCCATCTCGCCCATCTCACGGAAGATGCCCGGATCGCTGGTTTCATTTTGAAAGGCATCGCGAACCTTTGGCTGCAGGCGCTCTTGCGCATATTGGCGGGTAGAGTCGCGAACCATTCTCTGCTCGTCGGATAATTGTTGCTCAAGAAGAAAGGGATCTTCCCAAATCAGGCGCTGCCAAGAATTATTATTGCCCATTAAAACTGCTCCAAAAAAAAATTGCGCTGGTAGACAGACAGAGTAACAAAAACTATTTTAAATTTAAAATAGTTTTTACTTAAACTCAGACTAAATGGGGTATTTAGCTAATTATGCCCTTAAATAAGGCTGCTTCACTGTGAAACACCAACCGCTGGCTGAGATTAGCCTAGGGGCTAATGCAGGCACTGATATAGCGTAGGGTACGTTCAGTTGCAGCTCAGGGATCTATCAGCTGGTGGTTGAGGAGCTTGGCGCTTAGGTAACGGGGGAATCAGGCTGGGCTTTAAGGTAGCTAAACAGTTTGGTATTTTTATAGGGCAGTTTCATAAACCCGGAGACACCCAGCCCGTCGATGGCGGGCATCTCAGCTAGCAGGCAATCCAGACAGTCGCGAAATTCTTCTTGCTTGGCGCTATCCAGCAGGCTCAGGTAATTATGAATTTTAAGGTCTTGCTCTACCGCTTCAAAAATAATACAGCCGGTGTGATGAATCTGGTTCATCCGCGACAGTACCTTCATTATGGCTTCCGGTAGGTGCAACATTTCATCTGGGTCACTGCCATCTTCGAAATAAGAGTGCAGCCTGGTGTCATGCTGGTGCTCTTTAATCTGCTGTTCCTTATCCTTATCCTTAATCTGGCCCTCAATAGCACTTTTAACCGAAAGTTCAGGATCAAGGTCAAAAGATACTTTCAGTGCTGGGTCTACCACAAAGGGTAGGCTGATATTTTTACGGCTAATATGCAGGGTTTTTCGGGCATCAAACATACAGCTTTTAAACACCCCTTTTTTACTGATCGCACGGCCCGGGTGGACAACATTGTTAATCGCCGTGGTCAGTGCCCGTGCCAGTTGTTTATCGTAGAGGTTGAGACTGGAATCAATAGAGACACCATCCTCGTCCCATTTTAGGGCCAGGCCACCGATCACTGGGTAGCGACCCAAGTGGGTGACGGCAATCACAAAGGCCTTCTCGGTATCGCCCATACCGCTCAAGTAGTTGCGGTCATCACGGTAACCGCCTAGGTCGCCGGCCAGGGGATGCTTGCTGTAATTGGGTTGGGCAAAAAATGCCTCGGCACCAATTTGCTGGCGTAAGAATCCTTTTCTGGAGCTGTAGACCACGGTCTCTAGCTTTTCATTGGACGCTAAATAAGCAACTGGAATAAGTGGCGCCTGAGGCTTGGCGGTCTTATTGGCTGGCCCCGCGCGGCTAATAATATGCTTCATATAGCGCATATTGGCGAAGAAATAATCACCAGCCTGATGCTGGATTACGAGATCCTGATGCAGCATGCCAGCCAGAGTGCGGGCAAATTCAATGGGTAAATCCAGAGATTGCGGGGTGATCACTTGGCTGCCAAAACGACTGCCCTGCCCTGAAGCCAAAGCATAGATTGTTCCAGCGAGACCCTGTTCATCAAAGCGTGGCGATGAACAGGCACCTAGCAACTGCTCTTGGCCGATAAAATAGATATCACCGAGTTTGGCATTAGTTTGCTGAAATTCAGCACTCATGGCATTCAGGCCGACACCGTCCGCACGCTGGCCCTGGGCGTCATACTGGGTAATTACCGCGGCACCCCAATCAATTTATGAGACGGTTTCAGTCTGCTCATCAAACATAATATTGGAGGGCTTAATATCCCCATGGGCGATGCTCGACTTGCCGGGATTGTTGCGCAGGCGCATTAAAATATCCGCCATCTGTGCGGCGATTTTAAGAATTAACCTAGGTTCGAGGCGACCCACCTGGCGGGCATAGTCCTGCAAATTTATCCCCGGTGCTCGCGACATCATCAGGATCGATTGGCCACGCATATTTTGAAAGGCAATAAATTCGGGGATGCCTTTGTGCTCAACTAGGCTGAGCATAAAGCCCTCTTCTTCGAGGCGGTCTTTGATATGTTGTGGCAGGGTGATGCGGGAGAACTTGAAAACATATCGGGGTGAGTCGGCGTCGCTGCCGGTGCCTGCAAAGACAAAGCCGTAGGCGCCGTTGCCGATCAATTCAATATTGCTATAACCAAGGCGCTTGAGTTGCGACTCGCAGAGCCTCAGCCAGTCTTTTAATTTGCGCGCGTCTTTATGACTCAGCAGATAAAAAGACTGCTCTTCATTGATATAAAAATGCTGTAAATCCTGGGTCTCATGCAGGCTCAATGTGTCTCCACTCCCCTAGAAATTAGTCTTAAATTGGCTATCTATAATTGATTGCAGCCTCTATTTTTGTCTATTGCTCAAGCGTTTTATTACAAAGCTCTAAAGCCTTTAATCTACAAGGCTCTCAATCTGCAAAGCGCTTTATCCCACAAGCTATACCATGGCCCCAAGCATGGTGGCTGGTTGCTCAAGGTAGCCTTTCCAGCAATTATTAAAGCGCGCAATAGTGCCTCCATCTATCACCCGATGATCACCAGACCAGCTGATCGTCATAATATTCCGCGACACAACATCACCCTGTTTATCAAAACGCGGCAGGCTCTGAATCTTGCCCAACGCCACAATGGCTACCTCTGGCTTATTGATAATAGGCGTGGCAACGGTGCCTCCAATGGCACCAATATTGGAAATGGTAATACTGCCGCCCTTGAGGTCCGCAGGATTAATTTTGCCGCTGCGCGCCACTGCGGTCAGTGCCATTACCTGAGTGGCAATATCGAGAATACTGCGTTGCTCAACCGCCTTAATATTCGGCACCAACAGGCCATTGGCACCATCCACTGCCATACCAATATTGTGGCTGGCTAAATAAGTCAGCTCGGTAAAATCGCTATTGGCGCGGCTGTTTATAAGTGGAAATTTCTTTAATGCTAGGGATAGCGCTTTCATAAACAGGGGCATCAAGGTGATCTTTAGATCATCGCTGCCGTGCTGCTCATTGAGCGTTCTGCGCAACTGCATCAGTTCGGTGACATCCAGCTCATCGACAAAGGTAAAGTGCGGAATGGTGGCCACTGACTCAGTCATGCGCTGGGCCATGATTTTGCCCACGCCTCTGATAGATTCAACGCGGTCCTCGGCGACTACCCCAGGGCTAGCTGTTATATTTGGGACTGAGGTCGCGGCTTTTGTCGGCTTCGCTGGATCCGTTGCGAGAAAGCTTAAGACATCTTCTTTTAATACCCGGCCCTGCTTGCCAGTGCCGGCGATGGTGCCGAGATCAAGCTGATGCTCCCGGGCCATTTTGCGCACTGCGGGTGTGGTCAGGGCTTTGGAATGACTAGGGGCTGTTTGCTGTGCCTGTTGCTGCTCTATTTCAGCTAACTGAGGCTTTAGTGCAACTGGCGTAAGATCACTGTTTATTTCAGCCGCAATCTCGTTCTCAATCTCGCTCTCAATTTCGTTCTCAATCTCGCTCTCAATCTCAATAGCGAACAGTGGCGAGTGAACTTTGGCGATATCGCCAGCGGCGTGATGCAGTTTGGTAATGCGACCGTTGTGCATTGAGGGGATTTCAAAAATCGCTTTGTCGGTGCTGACATCCACAACAATTTGATCTTCCTCAATAACGTCCCCTTCTCGGACCTTCCACTCGATCACTTCACATTCAACAATGCCTTCGCCAATATCCGGCAAGATAAATTCTTTATTCATTATTTTCTCCTGAGTCTAAGCTATTTGGCTAGTAACCAATTGTTGTTTTAATCGCTTCCATGATTTTTAAATGATCCGGTAGATACTGTTTTTCATGGACCAAGGGGAAAGGCGTATCCAGACCTGCGACTCGGGCAATAGGTGCTTCCAGACTGAGAAAGCACTGCTCCTGAATGGTCGCTGCAATCTCTCCAGCAAAGCCGCCGGTCAGTGGCGCCTCATGGCTAATCACCAGGCGCCCGGTTTTGCGTACCGAATCGGCCACGGTCTCCCGATCCCAGGGCAGCAGTGTGCAGAGATCAATCACCTCGCAGGAGATACCCTGTTCGGCGGCCAACTCGGCGGCTTTATTCAGCTGAATCATCTGCGCGCCCCAGCCCAGCAGACTAACGTCCGTGCCGGTTTGCACTATCTCTGCCACGCCCAAGGGCAACTCATAGTCCTGCTCTGGCACCTCTCCCGTCGAGGCGCGGTAAATAGCTTTGGGTTCAAAAAAGATAACCGGATTGGGATCGCGGATCGCGGTCAGCAATAAACCTTTGGCCTGATAGGGATTACTGGGCATCACCACCTTTAAGCCGGGGGTATGACAAAAGTAAGCTTCCGGTGATTGGGAGTGATAGAGGCCGCCATCGATACCGCCGCCGCAGGGTGTCCGAATAGTCAGCCCACCGCAGTTAAATTCATTGCCGCTGCGATAGCGAAACTTGGCGGCTTCATTGACGATTTGGTCAAATGCGGGAAAGATATAATCGGCAAACTGAATCTCGGCCACCGCAATCGACCCCTGAGCGGCCAGACCAATGGCGAATCCAGCAATACCCTGCTCCGTGAGCGGGGTATTAAAACAGCGTAGCGAACCATGCTTGTCCTGAAGGTTGCTGGTGGCTCTAAAAACACCACCAAACTTACCAATATCCTCCCCTAAACAAACCACTCTCGAGTCGGCACTCATGGCGGTATCTAGGGCGCTGTTGACTGCCTGCAGGAGTGTCATGCGGGTTGTGGTAGCCGCTGCAGCGTCGTTTGTAGTTGGCGCATTTACGCGACTGTTCATTTCACACCCTCCTGTGACTGTTGCTCATCTGGGCGTTTATCGAGACAGTTATCTGGATAGCGGTCAGGGTATTTGGCAATATGGCTTTCCAGATCCTCTAGCTGCCCGCGGAGTTGCGGTGTTGGCGTTTCGTAGACATCGGTGATCAGATCCCCGAGAGGGGGTTTAGGGCGCTTTTCAGCCACTTTGACCTGGGCCAGAATGTCACGGCGAAACTCTGCCTGGAGTGCCACTTCACGCTCTTCATCCCACCAGTTTTTCTTTAACAGCCAGTTTTTCATGCGAACAATCGGATCATTCTCACGCCACTGCTGTTCTTCCTCGCGGCTGCGATAAGCGCTGGGATCGTCCGAGGTTGAGTGAGCGCCAAGGCGGTAACTCATGGTTTCAATCAGTACCGGCTGTTGCTCTTGCACGGCTATTTTGCGCGCCGCCAGCGCGGCGCTATAGACGGCGAGAATATCGTTGCCATCTACGCGAAGGGTTTTAATCCCATAACCCACACCGCGAGAGGCAATACCGTCACCCACAAATTGCTCAGAGGCTGGGGTGGAAATAGCATAGCCATTGTTGCGGGCGACGAATACTACCGGGCATTTCAATACTGCAGCCATATTCAGACCGGCGTGAAAGTCCCCTTCCGAGGCCGCACCCTCACCGAAATAACACAGCGTACAGGCATTATTGCCCGCCAGTTTTTGACCATAGGCATAGCCCGCTGCCTGGGGAATCTGTGTCGCCAATGGTGAGCTGATGGTCATAAAATTGAGCTCGCGACTGCCATAGTGAACCGGCATCTGCCGACCCTTGCCGAGATCCTTAACATTACCAAATAGTTGATCCATAAACTGTTCAGTGGTGAAACCGCGAAATCGCAGGGCCAGCTGCTCGCGATACTGGGCCATCACCATATCCTCTGGGTTAAAAGCAGCAATGGTTCCGGCTATTGAGGCCTCTTCCCCGGTACAGGTGAGGTAAAAACTTAGACGCCCCTGACGCTGTGCGCCAACCATACGCTCGTCGAGAAGACGGGTATAAACCATATCGCCATAGATCTTTTCTGCTAGCTCTGGGGACATAGGTGGCGCAATCGCGCCGGGAGTCAGTTCACCATCGGCCTGAAGCTGCTTTAGGATGGGGATGGCTAGGGATGATGAGTCGAGAAAGGTGGGCACGGTGATTGGCTCGGGCTGTCCACTGGGCTCAGGCTGTACCGACTTCTCTGGGGAATGTTTAACTGCCATGTAGCACCTCAAAAAAATTGCGCGATAAATCAGATGCCGGGATGTCGTTTTAGCGTCTGAAAAGTGACCCTTTAGGTCTTATTTATAGCTGCAAATTTAGCATGAGGAGTGCTAGAGAATCCTGCCAGAGTCGGAGTTTCACGACGCCTATTTAGATATTTAATTGCGTTCAAGCAACTATAGATAGAGATCTATTGCGTTTATAAGTCTAGACTAATTAAACATACTAATAATTTTCAAAGCTATGGCATGATCTGATTTTGGCGTTTGGCTCGGTTAAGCGTTTAAATTAAAACAAGAACAGAGTACCAACGGCTAAAAAGCGGACGTTCTATGACTGACTATAAACTCGACAATATTGACTGGAAGATACTAGATATTCTGCAATCAGATGCCGGCATCTCGAACTTGAATCTCTCTGAGAAGGTGTTTTTGTCACCCTCTCCTTGCTCCAGGCGGGTTAAAAATCTGGAAATGCTTGGCTATATTTCAAAACGGGTAACGCTGATTGATCCGCGTAAAGCGGGCCTACCGGTTACTGTTTTCATTCAAGTGACTATGCACCACCAAGTGAAAAAAGATCTCGACCATTTTGCTCAGCGTGTACTAGAGTGGCCACAGGTCATGGAGTGCTATTTGATGACTGGAGATTTTGACTATCTGATTCGGGTGGTGACACCCGACCTGTTTGCCTATCAAGAATTTCTCGATGAGTTAACTCAGGTCAGTGGTGTCGATCATGTTAAGAGCAGTTTTTCCCTAAAGCCGATTTGTTATAGAACTGAATTGCCACTGGGACATTTACTCTAAGCTGGCGCGGTCTCTGCAGAGCTTGATTGATAAACATTGCCCGCCTGAGTAAAGCGCTCTTCGGCAACCTGATCAGCAATCACAAAAGTCGGTACATTTTCGCTATCACTGCGGACAAAGATTTCCCCTAGCGTACTGCCAATTTCTTCCACCTTGGAGGCTAAATCAGCGGCATAGTCCTCGAGGCCATAATGCTCTTGGTGCATTTTTCGCTGGTAGTAAACATCAATAATTCCCCCGGCATTAACCACATAATCCGGCGCATATAAGATTCCTCGCCGGTGTAATTGGTGGCCCTGCTCCACTGAGGCGAGCTGGTTATTAGCGGCCCCTGCGACAACGGAGGCCTTGAGTTGGTTAATCGTATGGCGATTAATTGCTGCTCCCAAGGCGCAGGGGGCGAAGACATCGACATCCAGGGAGAATATCTTGTCGCCAGTAACGGCAATGGCGTCTAACTCTCGCACTGCACGGTCAACATTGGTCTGAACAATATCGCTGACATAGAGCTCTGCACCGGCCTCTCTGAGATGTTTAGCGAGGCGATAACCCACGTTACCCAGGCCTTGAATGGCCACTTTAATACCCTTTAGATCAGAGCGCCCAAGTCTGTGACACACCGCTTCCCGAAGGCTGACAAAGACCCCGTAGGCGGTACTGGGGGACGGGTCGCCGCCATGGGCAGTGACCCTATTTACACCGCTGACATAACTCGTTTTATCGCCTATTTTAAGAATGTCGGCAACCGATGTGCCGGAGTCTTCGGCGGTGATATAGCGGCCGCCGAGCCCCTCAATAAAGTCTCCCATGGCATGCATTAAGGCATCGGTCTTATGCCGTGCCGGATCGCCAATAATCACGGCTTTGCCGCCACCAAGTTGCAGATTGGCAAGGGCCGATTTGTAGGTCATACCCCGAGATAGACGCAATACATCAGTGAGCGCTTCATCATCTGATGCATAGGGCCACATCCTGCAGCCGCCGAGGGCTGGACCGAGATTGGTATTGTGCACGGCAATAATGGCTTTGAGACCCGATGCTCTGTCGTTAAAAAATGCGACCTGTTGATGATGATCAAATTCACTATGAGAAAAAACCGACATTCCCTGACTCCGATTGCAATGAGCTAAAACTTTAGCGTTTAAAAAAACGAGTTTAGCAGCGCCGAAGGGAAGAAAAATTGCGCTTTTAGTGGATAAATCGACCCCTTTAGCAGGGCGCTAATGATTTACCCAAGGAAGTAGCGTTATTGTCCAAAAAACGACTTTGTAGTGGCCAAGGGCCCGCCGCGCTTGCGCATATATTGATTAGGGTCACAGCAGGGAGTACTGGGGAGTGAGGGATAAAACAGACAATACAATTATCTGTCGGGATTAGAGGGTCGATTATTCGGTGCAAATTGCTATTAGACGACAGGCTTATTGATAGTCATCAATTTTTTAGATAGCGATCTATTTATAGTTTCTAGCCTAGGGTTAATAGCAGTGAATATTAGCTTTTAAGATTAGC
>CAXAFJ010000033.1:0-20140 GCA_963968025.1 uncultured Pseudomonadales bacterium
TCCGACAGCTTTCTTGTAGACAAGAGCTCCGCCTATATCACTACCGATCAATTTGGTTTTATCTCCCAGGTCAGTACTGCCGCAGAAACCCTATTTGGCTACAGTAATGAACTGTTGCTTGGCAGCTCGGTGCGGACACTGTTTCCAGGGCTCGATGAAATGCAGGGCCTAGATCTTGAAGAAAATATAAATAGTCTGGTCACCCGGCACAGCCAAGGCTATATGCTTGCCGCCACATCCCAGGGTGAGAGCCGTTATCTGGATATTAAACTATTTCATTCGGCGACCGCTCAAGACCAGCTGATTATTCTCTGCCGGGATTGCACTCAGGTGAGCCAGCAGGCCGACCAGCTGATAAATCGTGGCCAGCTCTACGATCTCACTTCAAGGCATATTGCCGACGCCGTGGCGCTTGTTGATGCTGAGGGATTTGTGCTCGAAATGAATCCGATTGCCGAACAGCTATTGGGTTTTACCCTCGATAAATCTAAACCCATGCAAATGCATGTGGCCATGCCTCTGGCCAACGAAGAAACCGGTATCGCCGAAACACCGATTCAGGATGCCCTGAACAAAGCCATCAATGTTGAATCCAATCAGTCACTGCTATTAAAAGTTCGTGGCGCAGCGCCGGTGAGTGTCTCGGCATCGGCATTTCCACTGCGCGACGGCATGGGCCGCATCATCCAATGTCTGGTGATTTTTCGACCACTGAGCGAGGCGCGGCGTGTTTCAAGTCGCCTACAGTGGCAGTCGATGCATGATTCCTTAACCGGATTGCCAAACCGTACATCCCTGTCAAAGCGTATCCAAAAAGCCATTGAGATTGCCCGCCATGAGGGGGCGATACACGCGCTGCTGTATATCGATCTGTATAATTTTTCAGTGATCAACGATACCAGCGGACATACCGCTGGGGATGAATTGTTAAAAGAGTTTGCCCAGCTGCTGATTGGACTGGCTGGCCCTAGCGATATCACCGCGCGCATTGGCAATGACGAGTTCGCCCTGCTGGTGCATAGGGTCAATTACGATAAAGCGATGATGCTGGCCGAACGCATCCTGGCTGAAGTCAAAGAGCTGCGGGTTCCCTGGGAGGGCGAGGTGTTGAAGATTGGTGCCAGCATTGGTGCAATACTGATCGACGACACAGCCCTCTCCGATATAGATCTGATGATCTCAGCGGGCTCATCCTGTGCCACGGCTCGCGATAAGGGCCGCAACAAAATCCATTTCCAATCCTTTAACGAAGAGGTGGCCCGACGTCGTAGTTTGGCCACCAGCATGCCGAAAATTATCTCAGCCCTGGATGAAGATCGCTTCACATTATTTGCCCAGCCGACTGTGCCCCTGAACGGCAGCGCCGCCACGGCGAAATGTTACGAAGTGCTGGTGCGCATGCGGGAAAGTGATGGGACTATTTTGCCGCCCTCAGAGTTTATTCCCGGGGCTGAACATTATTCTCTGATCGACGATCTGGATAAGTGGGTGTTTAGTCATTCGCTAAAATTTCTCCAGCGGCTAGAGGCTAAGGGTGTAGCTCTGCCCCTGTTGTCGGTGAACCTCTCTGGCAGCACCGTGGGTGACGAGAATGCGATTGGCTATATTCTTCGCGGTATTAGTGACTCGGGAATATCGCCAAAACACATTCAGTTTGAAATCACCGAGACCGCTGCGGTGAAACATCTCCATGAGGCCAAGCGGCTGATTTCGACTTTGCGTTCAGTGGGCGTATCCATCGCGCTGGATGATTTTGGCAGTGGGCTGTCATCCTTTGCCTATCTAAAAGAATTGCCCATCGACTGTCTAAAGATTGATTCGAGTTTTATTCACACCATGGAAAATAGCGATGTGGACTATTCAGTGGTCAGCACCATCAACCACCTTGGCCATATTATGGGTGTCACCACGGTGGCGGAGGGGGTGGAAAATGAAAACCAACTGCGTCTACTAAAGAAAATTGGCGTCGACTATCTACAGGGTTTTCTCTTTCAACATCCCCAGCCGCTGGATAAAATCGGCCGTTAAATGGGTAATCCGAGAGTGCTTATTTCAAGCCTTCTTTAAGGCCATCGTACTCAGCGCTGTGCAGGCGTGGGCCGTATTGACCGACAACCGCACTGGCGGCACGGTTGGCAAAGACTGCTGAGGACAGGCTGGAATAACCCTGAGTGATACCGTAGAGATAGGCGCCGGCAAACATATCGCCTGCGCCATTGGTATCAACCGCAGTAATAGGTTGGGCCGCTGCGCGCAGATAGTCATTGCCATCAAATACCACTGCACCTTCACTGCCAAGGGTTACCGCGAACTGCGCTGCGCTACCCTGCAACATTTCCAATGCCTGGTCTAAGTTATCGCTCTGACACCAGCTTAGCGCTTCGTCCTCATTACAAAACAGCAGGTCGACGCCATCGCCAACTATGCTTTTTAAGCCGTCGCGAAAATATTCAACAATGCCCGGATCCGATAAGCTCAGTGCAATCTTAGTACCCGCCTGTCGGGCAATTTGGCAGGCTTCAATAACGGCGTTTAGTGAGCTCTCGCCAGTAACCAAATAGCCTTCAATATAAAGGTATTCTGAATTCTCAATGGCTTCTGGATCGACATCTGCAGAGGCCAGGTCGGAACTGATTCCAAGAAAGGTATTCATGGTGCGGTCGGCATCATCGGTAATCATCACCAGACATTTTCCGGTAATGCCCTCAGCACTCTGAGCGTCGACATTGTGATCGACGCCATTGTCGGCGAGGTCCTGCATATAGAACTGACCATTCTCATCGTCAGCTACCTTGCAGGATAAAAACCCCTTGCCGCCAAACTGGCAGAGAGAGATAACCGTGTTTGCGGCAGAACCACCACAGGCGCGCTTTGACATCACCATGTGATCACTGAGATTGTTTTGCAGAAAATGCTGACGCTCTTCATCCACTAGAGTCATCAAGCCTTTTTCAATTCCCAGGTCACTGAGGTTTTTTTCACTGACCTCGATTTCCGTATCGACCAAGGCGTTACCGAGACCGCAAACATGATATTTTTTCATTATTATAATCGCCGCCGCTTATGCTTTCGGGTAGTGGGTGACAATGCCCTGTTGGGTTGCCAAAAATAATACGTCAGCCGCTTTTAGAGCAAAGAAGCCATTGGTCACCACACCGGTAATTTGATTGATCTTTTCTTCCAGAGCCTGAGCTGATGCCACCGGGTAGAGGTGGTGTACATCGAGAATTTGGTTGCCATTGTCAGTGATCACATTTTCACGCCACACCGGATCGCCGCCCAGCTTGACCAGCTCGCGAGCCACATAGCTGCGGGCCATGGGAATCACTTCTACGGGCAGGGGGAACTGACCCAGATAGTCGACCCACTTGCTCTCGTCGGCAATACAGACAAACTCATTGGCCACTGCAGTGACAATTTTCTCTCTGGTGAGTGCCGCGCCACCGCCCTTGATCAGCTCAAGGTGAGGGTTGGCTTCATCGGCGCCATCGATATAGAGAGTAATTTCTGCCGCCGCATTCAGTTCGATAACGTCGATGCCATGACCGCGCAGGCGCTCAGCAGAGGCGTCAGAGCTTGCCACTGCAGCTTGAAAGCTGTTTTTGTGTTCGGCGAGTAAATCGATAAAGCAGTTAGCGGTTGAACCTGTACCTATGCCAATAATGCTCTCGGGGTTGATCTTACTTAACGTGTACTCGACTGCAGCGGCCGCTACCGCGAGTTTTAATTGATTCTGATCCACCTGTGACCTCACCGGTTGTGTGTTTTTGTAAGGCCGCAATTATACGGTGATAAACGCAATAAAACAGATTCATCGCTTTCAGGCTGGCGTAAAACTGCTTATCAACTTACCATTGTTTCTTCAGAATCAAATTATGGAATCTTCATGCCTCACAAGTACGTGAAAAAAATTCTCGATGCGCGTATCTATGACCTGGTAATCGAAACGCCAATCGACCCAGCGCCACTGCTCTCTCAGCGACTCAATAATAATGTGCTGTTAAAGCGCGAAGACTTGCAGCCGGTGTTTTCCTTTAAGTTGCGCGGCGCTTATAACAAGTTGCGCCAGCTTACCGATGCACAGCGCGCCACAGGTGTGATTGCCGCATCGGCGGGAAATCATGCCCAGGGTTTGGCTCTGGCGTCAAAAAAGATGGGTGTTAAAGCCACCATCGTGATGCCCAAGACAACGCCGCAAATTAAGGTGGATGCCGTCCGTGCTCGCGGTGCCAAAGTGGTTTTGGTTGGCGACAACTATGATGCGGCATCCGCTCATGCGCAAAAGTTGGTTGAAGAGAAGGGCTTGGTGTATATCCATCCCTTTGATGATCCCGATGTGATTGCCGGGCAGGGCACCATCGGTATGGAAATTTTGCGTCAATTGCCCGGTGATCTGGATGCAATCTTTATCGCTGTGGGCGGCGGTGGTCTCTGTGCTGGTGTCGCGGCCTATGTTAAATATGTACGTCCCGATGTGAAAATTATTGCCGTCGAAGCCAATGACAGCGCCTGCCTCGATGCCGCCTTAAAAGCTGGCCGGCGAGTGCGTTTAAAAGAAGTGGGCATTTTTGCTGACGGCACTGCGGTTGCACAAATTGGTAAAGAGACATTCCGGTTACTGAAAGACTTGGTGGACGAAGTGATCACTGTCAGCACTGATGAAATCTGTGCGGCGATTAAAGATGTCTACAGCGACACGCGGGCCATTTGCGAGCCATCTGGCGCCATGGGTCTGGCGGGACTTAAAAAATATGTCGAGCAGCATGGCCTGGAAGGCCAGACACTGCTGTCAATCCAGTGCGGTGCCAATATCGATTTTGATCGACTGCGCTATATTTCTGAGCGCACGGAGATCGGCGAAAAACGCGAAGCGGTGTTGGCTGTGACTATCGATGAAAAGCCAGGCAGCTTTAAATTGTTCTGCAAAGCCATGCACAAACGCAATATCTCTGAATTTAATTACCGCTTTAGTGATATCAATAAAGCGCATATCTTTGTTGGCGCCCAGGTGGTTGATACGGAAGACCGTCATCAGTTAGTGGCCGAACTGCGCGAGCAGGGATACACCGTTGCCGATATGACCGATAACGAAGTGGCAAAATCCCATATTCGTCATATGGTGGGAGGGCGTTCACCCCAGGTGGGAGAAGAGCAGGTGTTTCGTTTTGAATTCCCCGAACGACCCGGTGCGCTATTGAACTTCCTTACGCAGCTGGGTGGCGGGTTTAATATTTCGATGTTCCACTACCGCAACCATGGCTCGGCTTTTGGGCGTGTGCTGGTGGGTATTCAGGCGTCGAAGAAAGATCTTAAGGCGTTGTCGGTGTTTCTCGATAATCTGGGTTATCACTATGTGAACGAAACCGAGAATGAAGCCTATCAGTTCTTTCTCGGGTCTTAAATTGGCGAACGCTTAGGCGTTAATATTCGGCCCCTCGGGGCCGAATGCTGATTTTCTTAAAGCAGGTCGGCAATCTGACGAATCTGAATAGCTTCGATACCGTCGCCAGCCAGCGTATCTGAAATCACCACTACTCTATCTTCTGGTGAAAACTCATCGCGCTTAATCATAATCGCCGCGGCAGCTGCCAGAGTGGCATCTGAATCCTTGCCAAAATCAATTTGATAGCTGAGCACATTGCGGTTCAATACGAGCTGACGTCTGGTGACACCGCTGTTGGTAAAGGCACAGATAATGGGTTCCTGGGGGTGACAGTTTGTCACTCGGTTAGCCATGCGGCCGCGCTTGGTAGGCACAATAATCGCTTTCGCCGAAATCGCTTCGGCAAGATTAACGGCCGCCTGAGCGATCTGCTGCTTATCCCCTTCAATCACCAAATTATCGGTAAATCTTAGGCCGCGACTGCTTTCTGTTGAACGGGCAATACGGTCGAGAATCTCAACACATTTAACCGGGTACTTGCCGACGGTGGTTTCACCGGAGAGCATAATCGCATCCGACTCTTCGTATACCGCATTGGCAACATCGGTCACCTCGGCGCGCGTTGGATTAGGGTTTTCGATCATAGACTCAAGCATATGGGTGGCGACAATTGCGCGCTTACCCATCTCTGCACAGGTGCGCAAAATACGTCGCTGAATACGCGGCAGTACCTCTAGGGGAACCTCAACACCGAGATCGCCGCGGGCCACCATAACGCCATCGGCGGCTTCGATAATTTCCACCATGTTGGTGACAGCTTCTTGGTCTTCCAACTTGGCGATCACTTTAATCGTCTCGGCTTTGTCTCCGAGCAGTTCCCGAAGTTCGCGAATGTCTTCAGCCTGACGGACAAAAGAGAGGGCAATAAAGTCCACATCCAGAGACATGCCGAACTCAATGTCGCGGCGGTCCTTTTCGGTGATGGCGGGCAGATTGACGCGAATGCCGGGAAGGTTTACATGGCGCTTACTTTTCAACAGGCCGCCATCGATCACCTTGCACTGCATAATCCGCTCTTCTTTGCTCAGCACTTCGAGATTAATCAGGCCGTTGTCGACAGTGATAATGTCGCCGATATCGACATCGGTAATCAGGTCTTCATAGTTGATATGAATCGAAGATGATTCCACATCTTCGGCGCCGCGGGCGACGATGGAGATGGTGTCACCATCGTTGAGGTGCAGATCGTTTGCCATATCCCCGGTGCGAATCTCCGGACCCTGGGTGTCGAGCAATACCGCGATGGGGTGATTCAGCTTAAGGTTGAGAATACGGATGGCGTCGATGACTTTGCTGTGGGACTCATGGGTGCCATGAGACATATTCAGCCGCGCCACGTTCATGCCCGCATTGGCCAAATTTTCCAACATTTCCAGCGAGTCAGTCGCCGGCCCAATGGTGCAAATTATTTTAGTTTTGCGCATATTATCTCTTGGTCTGTGGCTATTTTATCTAAGGGGATGTCCCAGCTTTGGGCTGTGAGTCCGGCAACTTCTTGGCACTGGTGTGCAAGGCCAACCAGCCTTGGGCCGTTGGGCTTGCCGGGGCTCGAGGCCAGTGTGCGATCATAAAAGCCACCGCCCATGCCGAGTCGATTGCCAGCCCGATCAAATGCCACCAGGGGCACCAGAATCAAATCGAGACTCCAGGGTGGGGTGATGGCTGTGGATCTAAACTGTGGCTCTAGTATGCCAAAGCGGTTTTTATGCAGGGTATCGCCATATTGATATTCGGCAAAGTGCAGGCTGTTGGCTTTAAGCGGATCTATCAGGGGTAAAAAGCAGGCTTTTTTGGCTCTAAAGGCGGCGTTGACTATGGCGATGGGGTCAATTTCCCCATCGTTGGCCAGATAGATACCAATACGTTTGGCACGCTGGAAAAAATCTTGTCGACAGAGTAGTTTAGCCAACTGCTCAGAGGCAGTTCGTTGTTGGCTGGTATTTAGTGCTCGCCGTTTCTCTCGAATGCTACTTCGGATTTCACTCGGATTCATCGTCAGCTGGCCGTTATTAAAGTAAATCCCAGAGTGCCGCTGTCAACGTGGCCTCGAACCGAAAAGTTCAAGGTGGCTGCCCTCGCAATATATCAGGCTTTCCGACGCACGGAAGTGCACAACAACATTGGCGGAGAGAAACCGGGTAATAATTATCGGCTCAGGGACTTCTTGACTGGCGCACACCCCAGGAGACAGGAGTATAGCAGAGCAGGGTAAAAAAGAACCTGCTAAGCGGCGAAAATATGCTTAAAACAAGGGGAGAATACTGCGACCTTAGCCATTCAGATCAGACAGCGCTGAGCTCAGTTTACTGTTCATGGATTGCAGTAGATGGGAGGTCTCGGCACCACTCGAGGCGGACTGTTCGCTGCGAATAAGATCGTGGGCTAAATTTAAGGCGGCCATCACGGCGATGCGTTCGACGCCGATAATATGGGAGCCGCGACGGATCTCTTCCATTTTCTCATCGAGTAATTTTGCCGACAGCACCAGCGCATCGCGCTCGTCCGGCTGGCAATTGACCTGATAGTCTTTGTCGAGAATGCGGATGGTGAGGGATATAGATGACATGCTTACACTTACTCCGCGTTTAAGTTTCTGAGGCGATTGATCATAGTCTCAATTTTTTGCCGGGCCATTTCATTCTGCTCTAAAAGCTTGCCGCGCTCACCGGCAAGGCTAGATTCTCTGGCACGCAGAGACTGGTTCTCGCGTTTTAGTTGCAGGCAAAGCTCGATTAAGCTGTCCAGTTTTGCTTCTAACTCTTGGTAACCGCTCATAAACAGAGTTCTTTTCGATGAATGACTGGGTACTCGCCGACTAACTGACGGCCTTGAACTATAGGCACTGTATTAGTTTTGGTCAATCAGATCATTAAGTCAATGTGGCGTGCAGTGAAATTATTAGAATGTTAGGATGCCAGTTACCTGAAAGAGGCATAGAAATGACGTTTGAACAGCTGGAAGATCTATTTTTTAAACTGCGAGTAAAGGCCGATCCCTCTGGATTTCATGGCTTTCTCTGCGGTCGTTTATGCTGCGGCAAAATTCCTCTGGATCAGTTGATCGAAACCTCAACAGGTTGGTTGGGTTTGTCGGAAGAGCAGGCCGACGGAGCAGCTTATCCGCTGCGGGATTTTTATGAAGCCTCCCTGACTAGCCTTGAAGATGTGGCCTTTTTGTTTCAGCCGGTGCTGCCCGATGATGAGCTGCCCCTGCCCGAGCGATTACTTGCTGTGGGCCAGTGGTGTAGCAACTATCTGTCTGGTGTCGGCGATGGCATGACCGACGGTTTTGCGGTGACTGATGATGTCAAAGAAGCACTGGAAGATATTTCCGCCATTGCTCAGGTCTCGGTGGATTTTGAAAGCGATGATGACGGCGAGCGCGACTACTCGGAATTGATCGAATATATCCGTATCGCCGTGCAGCTGATCTTCTCTGAGCTGCACCCAGAGGCCGCCGGCAACAGTGGTCCTACCGTTCACTAAACCCGTCTAACGGCTGAGAGATACCAGCCGACACCACAGACAGCTTTTTCACGCCCCGAGGAGCGCTATGATCACCGTCAAGGAGTACGCCGCTCGGCGCCGAGATCTTATGTCGATGATGGCGCCCAACAGCATTGCCATCATTACCGGCGCGGCGGAAAAAATTCGCTCCCGAGACACCCATTACCCTTTTAAGCAGGCCACCAGCCTTAGTTATCTCTGCGGCTTTGCAGAACCTCAGGCGGTATTGGTCTTGATGCCCGGCCGCGAGCAGGGTCAGTGTCTGCTGTTCTGTCGCGAAAAAGACCGGTTGCGTGAGACCTGGGACGGCTACCGTGCTGGCCCAGAGGGCGCGGTGGCTGATTTTGGTTTAGATGATGCCTTTCCCATTGACGATCTCGATGAAATTTTGACCGGCATGCTCGAGGGTCGCGAGCGGGTCTATTATGCGATCGGCAAAGATGCCGACTTTGACCGTCATCTGATGGGCTTGATCAATCAGATTCGCGAGCAGCAAAGTCGCGGTTCTGTGCCGCCCGGTGAATTTATCGATCTCGATCATCTGGTCAATGAAATGCGTCTGATCAAGACTGCTGCCGAGCTTAAATTAATGCGTAGCGCTGGAGAGATTTCAGCGCGAGCCCACTGCCGGGCAATGAAAATCAGCCGTCCCGGAATCTATGAGTATCAGCTGCAGGCTGAAATCGAACATGAGTTTATGGTCTCTGGCGCCTCGGCTCCGGCCTACACCAGTATTGTCGGTGGCGGCAAAAATGGCTGCATACTCCACTATATTGAGAATCGGCAAAAAGTCAGCGATGGTGACCTGGTGCTTATCGACGCCGGCTGTGAGTATGAAAATTACGCCGCTGATATCACCCGCACCTTTCCGGTGAATGGCAAATTCAGTTCAGAGCAGGCAGCGATCTACGATATTGTGTTGCAGGCGCAGCTTGAAGCCATAGCGAAAATAAAACCCGGTGCCCCCTATAATGTGGCCAATGACGCCACCGTGGCGGTGATCACCGAAGGCCTGCGGGATCTCGGTATTCTCGACGGTGATGTTAGTGAGTTGATTGAAATGGAAACGTATAAAGATTTTTATATGCACAGTTCAGGTCACTGGCTGGGCATGGATGTTCACGATGTGGGAGACTACAAACTGGATAACCAGTGGCGTGTCTATGAACCGGGCATGGTGGTTACCGTGGAGCCGGGTATTTATATCTCTCCCGACAACAGCAATGTGGACGAAAAATGGCGCGGGCTGGCAGTGCGTATAGAAGATGATATAGCGCTGACTAAAACGGGCTGTGAAGATTTAACCGCTGGGGTTCCCAAGACGCGCAGTGAGATTGAATTGCTTATGGCTACAGGCTAATGGCTACAGAATGATAAATGAGAAAAATACAGAAAGTAGGGCCAGCAGTTACGATCTGGTTATCGTTGGCGGCGGCATGGTGGGTATTAGTCTGGCGTTACTGTTAGCGCAACAGCAGCCGGACTGGAAGGTGCTGCTGCTCGAGGCTCAGGCCTATGACAGTTCAGGTAAGCACAGCCCAAGTTTTGATTCTCGCTCAACCGCTCTCTCCTGGAGCAGTCGCAAAATATTCCAAGCCGCTGGACTCTGGTCAGCACTGGAAGCTCATACCAGCGCGATCAACAATATTCATGTCAGTGATCGCGGCCATATTGGCCTAACCCGAATCAGTGCCAACGAGGCGGGTGTTGAAGCCCTTGGTTATGTGATTGAAAACCGTTGGATTGGTGCCGCTTTATTAGACAAGCTTGCCACCACTTCGGTTGAGATGATGGCCCCCGAGCGGGTGGCAACAATAACCCCGTTAAAAGCGGGTGTGCGTCTTGAGTTGGAGCATAGCGGCGAGACCATACAAACCTCACTGCTGGTGCTCGCCGATGGCGCCAATTCTCAAACCGCGCAAAAGCTGGGTATTCACAGCGATCAGCAGCCCTATGGGCAGCAGGGCATTATTGCCAATATAGGCCTGCAAGATCCCCATAATGGTGTCGCCTACGAGCGTTTTACCGATCAGGGTCCAATGGCCATGTTGCCGTTGCCAGACTTTGATGGCGGTCCACGCTGTGCTTTGGTCTGGACCCAGCCGCCGGAGCGCGCCGCAGAATTGATGGCGGCCACGGATAAAGATTTCTTAACGGCTCTTCAAGAGAGCTTTGGCTATCGCATGGGTATGCTGAAAAAAGTTGGCGAGCGGGTCGCCTATCCCCTGGCGCTGACCACCGCCAGCGAGCAGGTGCGACGCAGTGTTGTAGTGCTGGGCAATGCCGCTCACAGTTTACATCCGGTTGCTGGACAGGGTTTTAATCTGTCGCTGCGGGATGTGGCGACATTAGCCGATGTGCTGGGCAAGGCTAAATCGGCAGGTGCAGATTTTTCTTCTCTGGAAACCCTTGAAGACTATCAGCAACAGCAGTTAGCCGATCAACAGAACACCTTACTGTTTAGCGACAACCTGCCGAAATTATTTGCCCAGCCATCCTCGGTTGTGGCCCTGGGGCGAAACTCCGGATTGGTGATGATGGACCTGCTGCCGAGCCTGCGCAGTCGCTTTGCGAAATTTGGAATGGGTATGGCCAATAGGGAGGCTGGACATGGCAGTTAATAAAACCCAACAGCATCGAGAGTACGATTTGATTGTGGTCGGTGCTGGCATGGTCGGTGCCGCTTTTGCCTGTCTGTTAGCGCGCTCAAACAGCGGCTTATCTATAGCCCTTCTAGAAGCTCGCGCAACCGCCGCCTTTAATCCCGAGCAGTTTGATCCCCGGGTCGCAGCGCTCACCGAAAAATCACGCAGTCTGTTAGATCGCTGTGGTGCCTGGGACGCAATTGCCGCCCAGCGTGTCAGTGCCTATGGCGCTATGCAGGTCTGGGATGCTGAGGGCACGGGCGAAATCCATTTTGATTGTCAGGATGTGCAGCAGCCCAATCTCGGCCATATAGTTGAAAACTCTCTAGTGGTTGAGTCCCTGCTGGCGGCGGTGGATAAGCTGGATAATATTGATTTTCTCTGCCCGGTTACTGTTGCTCAGTACAGTCAGTCGGAGTCTCAGGTTAGCGTTGACTTAAGCAGCGGTGAGCAGCTCGTTGCGCCTCTTTTAGTAGCGGCCGACGGCGGCAATTCAAGCATAAGAGAGCAGTTTAAATTTTCCACCCGAGAGTGGGATTATGGCCACAGCGCCATAGTGGCTACTGTGCAAACAGAATCAGTGCATCAGCAGACCGCCTGGCAGCGTTTTATGCCTACCGGACCTCTGGCGCTGTTGCCCTTGGATAAACAGGGTGATCATCATTTCTGCTCATTGGTTTGGTCTCAGGAGTCCGATGAGGCTGAGCGGTTGATGGCTCTGAATGATGCAGCTTTTTGTGCGGAATTAAGCCGTGCCAGTGAGCACTGTGTCGGCGAGATACTCTCTGTGGATAAGCGCTATGCCATTCCATTGCGTCAGCGCCACGCAAAAGATTATGTGGTTGAGCGGGTGGCGCTGCTGGGGGATGCGGCGCATACGATTCATCCTCTGGCGGGGCAGGGTGTTAATTTGGGTTTTGCTGATGTTAAGGCATTAGTGGATACGCTATGTGCTGAAGCGAAACGTGGAAATGACCTAGGGTCACTGATGTGCTTGAATAAGTATCAGCGTCTGCGCAAGCTTGAAAACTTGGCGACTATGGCGGCGATGGAGGGGTTTAAGCGACTGTTTGCGGCCGACAATGTGGCGGTGAGACTGATGCGCAATATGGGGCTGGGGAAGGTTAATCGGATCAAGCCGCTGAAGAATGAGATTATTAAGCAGGTGATGGGGCTTTGATGTTAACTGAGAATAACAAATAACGTTGTCACCCTGAGCGCAGTCGAAGGGTCTTATTCAGCTGGCTGGTTCTCTGTCGAGACCACAGTGCAGCTATCGGAAATCCTTCGGATCACCGCGCTCTCTCAGGATGACAGATTACTTGTAGCTCAGTCTTTAAACGACACCATAATCAACTTAAACGACCCACTGCGAGCTACTTCCCGAACCCGTGGAAAATAGTCTAGAGCCTTTTTCTCCAGAGCAATAAAATTATTCACCACAAACAGCGCGCGTCCTCTGGGCGCCAACAGTCGCTTGCTGGCGGTCAGAAATTTTGCCGTCAGCTCACTGTCGATATTAAATCCCTGATGAAAGGGCGGGTTGCAAATAATTGCATCGAAGCGCTCTTCAAGCTGACTGCCAGCATCACCGGCAAGCACAGTTCCATCCACTTCAAGTGCTTCAAAATTTGCATTGCAGGCTCTTAACGCCGCAGCATTATTGTCGGTCGCAGTTATCTGAGTAACGCCCTGTTGGGCTGCTGCGCAGGCAAGAAAACCATAGCCACAGCCGAGATCGAGCAGTGACTGAGGCTGACTTTGCTCGCCAAAGGATTGTAAAAACTGTGGCAGCTGGTTAATTAACAGCGCGCTGCCCTGATCAATTTTGTTCCAGCCAAAAATTCCCGGCTTACTCTGCAGTGGCAGATTGTCGGGGCTGCCAATAGGACGCAGGGCTAAATAGTTTTTGTCATCTAAGGGTTTTCCGTCGTCGCTATATTTGGTCAGACGAGAAAGGTAATAGTTGCCGGACTTCTTTGGCTGACAGCTGTCGCCAAATAGTTTGTTGGCATGGCCTGTATAGGTTTTTACGCCGTCGGTTTTTTCGCCACTTAACATCAGAGTGCCACCGTGCTTCAGCAGCACCAACGCCTGGTTAATAATATGGTGGCTCACGGCGCGCTCTTTCGACACCCGAAACAAAACACTGTCGAAACTGCCGGCCTCTAGGTCGCTAAAATCAAAGTCGCTGAATTTTGTCGAGACGCCAGCAGTGGCCGCGGCCAGGGCAATTTCACAGCGATTGCTGCGCAATATACGCTTGGCGCTGCCGGATTGGGCAATGGTTATCCAGGGGGCATCATCCCAATTTTCATCGGCAACAATTAAGCATTTGCCTTCGAGGTCATGGAGTTGCTGGGCTAGTAGCTCTACGCTGGGATCGCTCATGATTTAGGTGCCATTATGCTGGCCACTTCGGCGTCGGTAAGCGCGCGATAATCTCCAGGTTCGAGAGACTCGTCGAGAATAATGCCGCCGACCTGGGTGCGATGCAGTGACTCCACATGATTGCCCAGTGCGGCAAACATGCGTTTAACCTGATGATACTTGCCTTCGGCGATACTCAGCAAAACCGTCTGATCGTCAATCTGTTCCATGGTGGCAGGCAGACAGGGATGCTTTTCACCCTTGAGCCAGACGCCATTGGCGAGCTTTTCGCTGTAATCAGGGGTGATCGGAATGCCGAGAGTGACTCTATAGATTTTCTGGCACTCGCTGCGCGGTGAGGTCAGGCGATGATTCCACTGGCCGTCGTCGGTAATCAGCAGCAGGCCGGTGGTATCTATATCCAGACGCCCAGCAATCTGCAGCTCGTCGCTGCGGTGCTCAAAGATCAGATCCAGGGCGGTGCTATTGTTATTGTCTTTGGTGGCCGAGACCACGCCGGCGGGTTTGTTCAGCATAAAGTAACGGTTTTCCGCGAAGCTGATGGCGGAACCCTCTATGCAAATAGCTTCATCACCGCTTACTTTTTGGGCCCCGTTGATGGCTTTCTCACCGTCGATGGTGACGTCGCCATATTTGATATAGCGCTTAACGTCGACCCGCGACAGGTCCGTGGCATTGCTAATATATTTATCAAGTCTGAGCATTATTGGCTCTTTAGTAGCTCTGCCGCTTCTTTGGCAAAGTAGGTGAGAATGCCATCGGCACCGGCGCGTTTAAACGCCAGCAAGGATTCGAGAATAACGGCATCACGCTGCAGCCAGCCATTGTCAAAGGCCGCGCAGTGCATCGCGTATTCGCCACTGACCTGATAGGCAAAGGTCGGTGCTTTTAATTCGTCTTTAACCCGGCGCACTACATCTAGGTAGGGCATACCCGGTTTAACCATAATCATATCGGCGCCTTCGTCGAGATCCATGGCGCACTCATGCAGTGCTTCATCGCTGTTGGCGGGATCCATCTGATAGGTCTTTTTGTCGCCACCTTTGATATTGCCCGCCGAACCCACTGCGTCACGAAAGGGGCCGTAATAGCTGGAGGCGAACTTGGCGGCGTAGGCCATAATCATGGTATTCACAAAACCGTTTTCTTCGAGCTCTTCGCGAATCGCAGCAACACGGCCATCCATCATATCCGAGGGAGCGACTATATCGGCCCCCGCTTCAGCGTGGGAAAGAGCCTGTTTGGCTAGGGCTTCAACCGTGATGTCATTGAGCACATAACCGCTTTGCTCATCGATAATGCCGTCTTGGCCATGGGTGGTAAAAGGATCCAGCGCGACATCGGTGATCACGCCCAATTCGGGGAGCGCCTGTTTGATTGCTCTAACGGCGCGTTGGGCCAGACCTTCAGGGTTGTAGGCTTCCTCGGCGAGCAATGATTTTTTCTCTTCCCCGGCCACTGGAAATAACGCAATGGCGGGAATACCCAGCGCGGCAACTTCTCGAGCCTCTTCCACCAGTAGGTCAATAGATAGACGTTCAACTCCTGGCATCGACTGCACCGCTTGGCGCTGAGCGGTTCCCTCGACAACAAATATCGGCAGGATTAAATCATTGGCACTGAGCGCTGACTCGCGCACCAGGCGGCGTGAGAAGTCTGAGGCACGGCTGCGACGCATGCGAGTGTAAGGATAGGGGCCACGTTGGCTTGAAAAGCTCATTGCTACTCCAAAAGATGTTCAGTCATCTGCGACATTGCTTTATTTTCCGCATGATACGGAAAAAGTCACCGCGACACATGACTATCTGGCAGCCGACAGCATTTAGTCTGTCGGCTTTTAGTGCAGTCTTAGAGTGTTTTAAACACCTTGGCTGCGGCATCCAGAGTGAACTGAATGTCGTCATCGGTGTGGGCGGCAGACATAAAGCCCGCTTCATAGGAGGCGGGAGCCAAATAGACGCCGGCTTCAAGCATGCCGTGGAAGAACTTGCCGAAGCGTTCGGTATCGCACTTCATCACCTGTTCATAGTTGACTATATGCTCTTCCTCAGAGAAGAAGATGCCCCACATGGTGCCCACATGATTGCTGGTTAGTGGGATGCCGGCGCTGGCTGCACGTTCTCTGAGACCGTTGACCAGTTCGTCCGTGTGTCTAACCAGCGGATCGAGAAAGCCGGGCTCGGAAACCAAATTGAGGGTTGCCAGTCCGGCGGCCATGGCCACAGGGTTACCGGATAAGGTGCCGGCCTGATAGACCGGACCCAGAGGTGCGATCTGTTCCATAAGTTCACGCTTGCCACCGAAGGCACCTACTGGCATACCGCCACCAATAACTTTTCCCAGGCAGACTAGATCGGGCATAACACCATAGTAAGCGCTTGCACCCTGAGGCCCAATACGGAAGCCAGTCATCACCTCATCCATAATTAGAACGGCACCAGAGGCGGTACAGCATTCCCGCAGAGCCTGTAAAAATCCGGGTATCGGTGGCACGCAGTTCATATTGCCAACCACGGGTTCAACAATAATGCAGGCGATTTGATCGCCGATTTCAGCGAAGGTCTCGCGGACCTGTTCGATATTGTTGTAGCTCAAGGTGATGGTGTGGTCTGCCAGCGAGGCGGGAACGCCGGGTGAGCTGGGTACGCCGAGGGTCAGTGCGCCGGAGCCTGCTTTGACCAACAGTGAATCGGAATGGCCGTGGTAGCAGCCTTCAAACTTAACGATTTTATCCCGCCCGGTTGCCCCTCTGGCGAGGCGGATAGCACTCATAGTGGCTTCGGTGCCTGAGTTGACCATGCGCACCATATCCATTCCCGGTACGCGGTCGCAGATTTTATCGGCGAGCAGAATTTCCAGCTCTGTGGGTGTGCCGAAGGTCATGGCTTTTTCTAGCTGCTCGCGGATTGCGTCGAGCACTTGAGGATGACCGTGGCCGAGAATCATCGGACCCCAAGACATGATGTAGTCGATGTAGCGTTTGCCGTCTGCATCAAACATATAGGCGCCGGCTGCACGATCAAAAAATATAGGTGTTCCGCCGACTGCACGAAAGGCTCGAACCGGGGAGTTAACGCCGCCGGGAATATGTTTTTGAGCAGCGTCGAAAAGTTCTTTGGAACGGGGGCCAGCGTAGGTCATTGATGAGTCCTGATTAAGTGATGTCTGTAATGCAGCTTGAGAATGCCGGCTGCATTATCCTGAATATGGTGAGGCGATGCTATCTGCCGGTAACAATTATCTTATGGGAAGCTTTGATACGGCAGCGCTTTATCGACAGATGACCGCTCGAGCATTGCTTGGGTTGCTCTTAACGTTAGCTCTTAATAAAGGGCTAAGTAAAGGGCTAAGTAAAGGGCTTAACGATAACCAAAATCACGATCGCCACCAGAAACAGCACCGGCACTTCATTAAACAGGCGAAAGTAAACGTGGGATTTCTCATTAACGCCATCGCGGAGTTTGCGCAGATGCATGGCGCAGGCAAAATGGTAGCCGATCAAAATCACCACCAGCAGTGCTTTCAGCTGAAACCACAGTTGACTCAGATAATACTCTACAGACATGGAGACCAGCCAGCCACCGAGAACCACTGTGGCGATCATGGAGGGGGTGGCAATGCCGTTGTAGAGTTTGCGCTCCATAATAATAAAGCGCTCGATACTGGGGCTGTCATCGGACATCACGTGATAGACAAACAGCCGGGGCAGGTAAAACAGTGCAGCGAACCAGCAGATAACCGCTATTAAATGAAAGGCCAGGACCCATTCGTACACGTAACACCTCCGGTGAAAAGCATGGTTGCGCGGTTTGTATGTGGGGCTTTAAAACGCACAGAAGCTATAAGATTCGGGTATTATAGACCGACAAAGTAATTCTAGATAACGAAAAGAGAGGGCCCGTGATTAAAGTTGGTATTGTTGGAGCAACAGGCTACACCGGAGCAGAGTTGCTCAGGTTGTTGGCCATGCACCCAGAAGCGCAGGTAACAGTGATTACTTCACGCAGTGAGCAGGGTAAGCCGGTCGCAGACCTCTATCCCAGCTTGCGCGGTATTATCGATCTGACCTTTTCCCTGCCCGACGTTGATCTGCTGGCTCAGTGCGATGTGGTGTTTTTTGCCACGCCCCACGGTGTTGCTCAGAGCATGGTGGCAAGTATATTAGAGCGCGGGGTCAAGGTTATCGACCTGTCTGCGGACTTCAGAATTAGAGATGTAGCTACCTGGGAGAGCTGGTACGGCCAGACTCACGGGGCGCCGGAATTAATTCCTCAGTCGGTGTACGGACTGCCGGAACTCAATCGTGAGGCTATCGCCAGCGCTAACTTAATTGCCTGTCCCGGCTGTTACCCTACCAGTGTGCAGCTGGGCTTTTTGCCACTGATGGAAGCCGGCTGTATTGATCTCAGTGATTTGATCGCCAACTCCGCCTCAGGTGTTAGCGGTGCCGGTCGTCAGGCCAGTATTGGCGCATTGCATGCGGAAGTCAGCGATAGCTTCAAAGCCTATGCTGCCTCTGGGCATCGTCATCTTCCTGAGATTGTGCAGGGTTTAACTGATATGGCACTCTCTGCGAATGGACAAGCGAATGAACAAGCGAGTGGACAGGATACTTCGGTCAACCTGACGTTTGTGCCCCACCTGCTGCCGATTAATCGCGGTATTCACAGCACTCTATACGCCAACTTGACCGATTTAACAGTAGATGTGCAGGGGTTGTTTGAAGCCCGTTATGCCGACGAGCCCTTTGTCGATGTGCTGCCAGCGGGCAGTCATCCCCAGACCAACTCTGTGCGCGGTTCGAATATGTGTCGCATTGCGGTGCACCGCCCCAACGGTGGTGCCAAGGTAGTTGTGCTGGTCGTGGAGGACAACCTCACTAAAGGTGCTTCGGGTCAGGGCATTCAATGCATGAATATTATCTGTGGACTGGCTGAAAATGCCGGGTTGGCTGCGCCAGCACTGCTGCCCTGATGTCAGAGGTTAAATCAGTTGTTGTCTCCTATCAACCTAGGCTGGTATATCTTGCTGTTATTGGCTGCTGCGCGCTGCTGGTTTTGGTTCTGTTTTTGGGCAAGCTCTGGGGTGGCCAGGTATTTACCCAGGAAATGAGCGAAAAGCAGCGTCTTGAGATATTGACCGATAAACTGAGCGCGATGGTTGCAGAACAGGACGATGAGTTGAGCCGCATCAGGCTCAGCGCCAAGGTGGATGTGGCGGCGCTGGAAAATAGTCGTCAGGAGATGATTGTTTTGCAGCGCAGTATTTATAAGCGCGACGAAGAGTTAAAGCTCTACAGAGAGTTATTGCGTGACAAAGACCAGCCCAATGGCCTCTCTGTTGCCGATCTGCGGCTGATGCAGCTAGATGACGGTCGTATCGACTACCGTTGGGTCGCGCGGCAAAAAACCGCAAAAATGGAAACACTGCAGGTGCTTGCCGAGCTGTGGCTGTTAGGGGTTCAGGATGGAGACGCCGTTGAGATCTCTCTTCAAGACCTTGATGCCGAGATTACAGCGTTTCCGCTGCGCTTGGCGTTTAAGTACTTTTCAATAAATCGTGGACTGATAAGCTTGCCACAGAATTTTGAGCCGCAACAAATAAGGATTGTTTTACGCTACCCCTGGATGGAGAAGGCGCAGTTCGACAAGAAATTTGCCTGGAAAATTGAGAACTAAGCAGAGAACTAAGCCGAGAACTAAAATAGAGAACTAAATAAAGGGTTTAAAAATGTTTGGCGCAGAGAACAACAATAGTAATAGCTCAGGATCAACAACGTTGATTGCCCAGGGAACCACACTGACCGGTGATATTGATTTCAGTGGTAATTTGGAAATTGAAGGAACAGTGATTGGCAATATCGCCTCCGCAGATGAGGGTTCGAGAATTCGAGTCTTAAACAGTGGCTCAGTTATTGGTGATATAGCGGTCGCAACCATCGTTATCAATGGCAATGTCCGAGGCGACCTGCATGCTGGCCAGCTGATTAAACTCGCGGCCAAGGCTGTGGTCCAAGGAAGCGTCAATTACAAGTTGATTGAAATTGAGAAAGGCGCTGAAGTTGTCGGCAGTTTTGTTTATCATCAGTCGTCTAGCAATGTTACGCAGTTTCCAGCGGACGCAAAAGAGCTCAGCAACTAGCGGTAACTTAGTAA
>CAXAFJ010000034.1:0-20039 GCA_963968025.1 uncultured Pseudomonadales bacterium
CGCCGATCCGGAACGCCAGAACGCCTCTGAACTAATTAAGTTAACTGTCCCCAGAACTCCTCCCAGAACTCCCATTATAAATTTTGATCTCTGCAGTATTTATAGCGAGTTGAATATCATCAAATGGATTAACAACAAACGCTTTTCCATTGTCGGAAAGTAAATCCATTTTGACTTTTACGATTCGATAACGTTTTCCAAAATAGGTAAGTCGTTTAAGTTAAAATTTATTTTCTTCAAATAGCTTATCTTGCATAGTTTGGTCAACCGGCTGAAAAAGATTTTCATCCCTAATACTCAGTTTGTATAGGTGCCTTTACAATTAAAGGCACCTATATAATAGAGATACAAAAGAAGTACTAGCCGGGAGGAAACAATACTTAAGCACGAATACGTAAGTAGCAATTTTGTATTTTTCTGGGTGTTTTTGGGGCAAGCCTAGATTTCCGGCTATCGGCTATCGGGTTTACTTTGCAAAAAAAAGAGCGCCGAAGCGCTCTTTTTTTAATTAACTATTCAATATTTTAATCAGTTTATTTGTGCATCCAACTCGCCACTCATATAACGTTCGGTCATGGCATCCAAACTCAACACCTTGATCTTGGAGGCATTGCCGGCTGTACCAAAGGCGTCGAAACGTGCCGCTGCAATATCTTTCATTGCGATGGTGGTTTCTTTTAGGAAAGCGCGGGGATCAAAAGCCGATGGGTTTTCTGCCAAGAAGCGACGCACAGCACCGGTTGAGGCAAGGCGCAGGTCGGTGTCTATATTGATTTTACGCACACCGTGTTTAATGCCTTCGCAGATCTGTTCCACTGGGACACCATAGGTTTCAGGAATTTCGCCGCCGTACTGATTGATAATTTGCAGCCATTCTTGAGGTACCGAGGATGAACCATGCATCACCAGATGAGTGCCGGGAATGCGGAGGTGAATTTCTTTGATGCGGTCGATTGCGAGAATATCACCTGTGGGCGGGCGGCTAAATTTGTAGGCACCGTGTGACGTTCCACAGGCTATGGCCAAGGCGTCGACGCCAGTTTTAGCAACAAAGTCTGCGGCTTCTTCTGGGTCGGTGAGCATCTGCTCTAGAGTGAGTTTACCCTCTGCCCCAGAACCGTCCTCTTCACCAGCTTCACCGGTTTCCAGTGAACCGAGACAACCTAGCTCGCCCTCGACCGAAACGCCGCAGGCGTGAGCCATGTCGACGGTGCGACGGGTGACATCAATATTGTATTCGTAGCTCGACGGCGTCTTGCCATCGCCTTCGAGAGAGCCGTCCATCATT
This sequence comes from uncultured Pseudomonadales bacterium, assembly GCA_963968025.1. Lineage (GTDB taxonomy): Bacteria > Pseudomonadota > Gammaproteobacteria > Pseudomonadales > Porticoccaceae > HTCC2207. The sequence continues at coordinate 1,289 of CAXAFJ010000034.1, forward strand.
ACCGAGCTAAAGCCCTGCTGGATCGAGCGCTGGCAGATTGCTGGGGTAGTGCCATGATCTTGGTGCATGCACACCGGGATATGGGGCCACTCTTCGATGGCGGCGAGAATCAGGTGACGCAGGAACGGGGCACCGGCATATTTGCGGGCTCCGGCTGAGGCCTGAACAATCACTGGGCTGTTGGTTTGGTCTGCGGCGAGCATAATGGCGCGCATCTGCTCGAGGTTGTTGACATTAAATGCAGGTACGCCGTAATCCTGCTCGGCGGCGTGGTCCAACATCTGTCTTAATGAGATTAGTGCCATAGTGCTCTTCCTTTATAAGTCCTTTATAAATTCTTTACTGGTACTTTTGATCCTACTCTTTAGCGCTCTCTTTAGTCTTTGGCGCGCTGCTGAAGAATGGTTACAGCGGGGAGTTCTTTGCCTTCGACATATTCAAGAAATGCGCCACCCCCAGTTGAAATATAGGAGACTTGATCAGCGATATCATATTTATCCACGGCGGCTAGTGTATCTCCACCTCCAGCGATGGAGAACGCGGGGCTTTTAGCAATGGCTAAAGACAGGGTTTTGGTGCCTTCACCAAATTGATTAAACTCAAATACGCCCACTGGACCGTTCCAAATAATGGTACCCATTAACTGTAGCAGCTCTGCCAGCTTAGCTGAGGAATCCGGGCCTATATCGAAAATCATATCGTCTTCTTCAACATCATCAACGGACTTGACCGTAGCTTCTGCAGTTTCAGAAAAGGCTTTGCCAACCACTACATCTGTGGGCAATGGAATGTTTACTTTTTTCATCAGCGCTTGGGCAGCGGGAATAAGGTCTAACTCAAAGAGGGATTTGCCCACTGGCTTTCCGGCAGCGGCCAAGAAGGTATTGGCTATGCCACCGCCAACAATCAGCTGATCCACTCTCTCGGAGAGGGTTTCAAGAACCATTAATTTGGTCGAGACTTTGGAGCCGCCGACAATGGCTGCAACCGGCGGTGTCGGTGCTGCTAGAGCTTTTTCCAGAGCATTTAATTCTTTGGCTAACAGCGGACCGGCACAGGCGATGGGCGCATATTTGGCGACGCCATGGGTCGAGGCTTGAGCGCGGTGAGCAGTGCCAAAGGCGTCCATAACAAAAATATCGCAGAGCCTGGCATAGGCTTTGGCGAGAATATCATCGTTCTTTTTTTCGCCGGGATTAAAGCGCACATTCTCGAGGATAACGATATCGCCGTCGTTCATGTCGATGCCGCTGGTCCAGCTCTGTCCAAGCCTGACTGGCTGGCCAAGCAGATCGCTAAGATGCTTAGCCACCGGCTTCATGCTGTATTCGGAGTTGTACTCGCCTTCAGTGGGTCGACCCAGGTGCGACATAAGGATCACTTTGGCACCGGCCGCAACCGCTTGCTGAATGGTCGGCAGTGCCGCTTTGATTCGGGCATCACTGGTGACCTGGCCGTCCTTGATGGGAACATTAAGGTCTTCGCGAATCAGTAGACGCTTACTGGCTAGATCCAGTTCGGTCATTAACTTGACGGTCATATCAGTCCTTAGGGCTTTAATTATTATTAGCCTGTAATCTTGGCTTGTAACTCTAGCTTGTTAATTCGGCTGAGCCGAACACCAGTACAGCAGTGTATCGATCATTCTATTGGCATAGCCCCATTCGTTATCGAACCAGATCAATACTTTGACTAGTTTTGCTTGGCTTACTCTAGTCTGGCTGGCATCAACTATGCCGCTGCGCGGATCGTGATTGAAATCGCAGGAGGCTAATGGCTCTTCGGTGTAGCCGAGCACGCCATTGAGAGCACCAAGGGAAGCCTGCTCAAGGGCGCGATTAATTTTATCTATATCCACTTTGCTGTTGAGCATCACCGACAGATCAATCACTGAAACATTGACCGTGGGCACGCGCATGGCTTGAGCTTGGAAGCGGCCGGTTAGCTCAGGTAACAAACGATCTATACCCAGAGCCAAGCCGGTGTCGACGGGAATAATCGACTGCATGGCGGCGCGGGTTTTACGTAAATCCGTGTCGTGATAGGCGTCAATGACCGGCTGATCGTTCATCGCCGAGTGAATGGTGGTAATCACACCGGCTTCGACACCAAACTGGTCATTGAGTACTTTGATCACTGGCACCACACAGTTGGTGGAGCAGGAGGCGCTGGAGATAATGGTTTCGTCGCCGCTGAGAATATGCTGATTGATGCCATAGACAATGGTGGCGTCGACACTGGGTTCAGCTGGCTGGGAAAACAGTACGCGCTTAGCACCGCTGGCAATATGTTGCTCGGCGGTTTCACGATCGGAGAATGTGCCACTGCATTCAAGCACCACATCGACATTTAGCTCTGCCCAGGGCAGCTGGTCAATATTGGGCTGGTGGATAATAGAAATGCCGTCGCCATTCACTGTCAGCTGGTCTTCAGTGACTGTAACTGTGCCGGGGAAACGTCCGTGGGTGGAGTCATAGCGGGTCAGATGGGCAATGGTTTTAATATCGGCGAGTTCATTGATCGCGACCACTTGCACGCTGTTGCGCGCCTCTGATTCATAGAGTGCGCGCAACACCGAGCGGCCGATACGGCCATAGCCATTAATGGCTATGCGTATCACTAGCCAATAGCCTCAACAATATTGGCCACCACATTTTCAACAGTGAATCCAAACTCTTTCAGCAGTTCGCCGCCGGGGGCAGATTCACCAAAGCTTGTCATGCCGACAACACGGCCATCGAGGCCGACAAACTTGTACCAGTAGTCGGCGTGCAATGCTTCAACCGCAACACGGGCTCTCAGTGCTGCTGGCAAGACGGCTTCGCGATAGTCAGCGTCCTGAGCAGAGAAGATCTCGGCACAAGGCATAGAGACAACTCGTACCTGAGTGCCCTGCTCCGCTAGCTGCTCAGCGGCAACCATGGCCAGTTCAACTTCTGAACCCGTGGCAATAACCACTGCCTGAGGCGCGTCGCAATCGCGAAGGATATAACCACCGCGTGCAATATCAGCAACCTGCTGGGTGCTGCGTGGCATGGGTGCCAGACCTTGGCGACTAAACACCAGGGCACTGGGTCCGTCGCGACGAACGATGGCGCTCTTCCAGCAGACTGCAGATTCGATGGTGTCACAGGGACGCCAGGTATGCAGGTTAGGCGTCGAACGCAATGCACTGAGCTGCTCGACTGGCTGGTGAGTGGGGCCATCTTCACCGAGACCAATAGAGTCATGGGTGTAGACAAAGATACTTTGAATACCCATCAAGGCTGACATGCGTACTGCGTTGCGGGCATATTCCATAAACATCAGGAAGGTGGCGCCGTAGTTAACGAAACCGCCGTGGAGGGCGATACCGTTCATCATTGCGCTCATACCGAATTCACGGACGCCGTAATAGATGTAGTTACCCTCAGCATTGTCGCCGCTGATGTCCTTGGAACCAGACCAGATAGTCAGGTTGGAACCGGCCAGATCGGCGGAACCGCCAAGCAGCTCTGGCAACATGGGGCCGTAGGTGTTGAGACAATTCTGTGACGCTTTGCGTGAGGCAACCTTCTCCATCTTGTCTTGGCACTGCTGAATATAGGCATCAGCCTGGGCATTAAAGTCTTCTGGCAGATCACCACGGGTGCGGCGTTCAAATTCGGCAGCCAGCTCTGGGAATTCAGCACGGTATTCTTCAAGCTGATCGGCCCAAGCAGTCTGGGCGGCAGAGCCTTTGGCAACGCCATTCCAGCCAGCGTAGTGCTCGTCGGGAATGTCGAAAGGACCATGAGTCCAGCCCAGAGCTTCGCGAGTCAGTGCCACTTCGTCGACACCCAGTGCGGCACCGTGACAGTCTTCTTTGCCCTGTTTGTTGGGTGAACCAAAACCAATAATGGTTTTGCAGCAGATTAGGGTCGGCTTACCCGTCTCGGCATGGGCTTGTTCAATAGCGGATTTAATCGCGTCGCTATCGTGACCGTCGACATTGGCAATCACATGCCAGCCGTAGGCTTCGAAACGCGCTGGTGTGTCGTCGCTGAACCAGCCTTCAACTTCACCGTCAATGGAGATGCCATTGTCATCGTAAAATGCGGTTAACTTGCCGAGCTTCAAAGTCCCTGCCAGTGAGCAGACTTCGTGGGAGATACCTTCCATCAAACAGCCATCACCGAGAAAAGTGTAGGTTTGGTGATCGACAATATCATGACCTGGACGGTTGAACTGAGCGGCGAGAACTTTCTCTGCCAGGGCCATACCCGTGGCATTACTGATACCTTGACCGAGGGGGCCAGTGGTGGTTTCAACGCCGGGGGCATAACCGTATTCCGGGTGACCAGGCGTCTTGGAGTGCAACTGACGGAAATTTTTGATTTCCTCAATCGGCAAGTCATAGCCTGTGAGGTGCAACAGGGAGTAGAGCAGCATTGAGCCGTGGCCATTGGAGAGCACAAAGCGGTCTCGGTTGACCCAAGTAGGATCAGCTGGATTATGGCTCAGATAGTCATTCCAGAGAACTTCAGCAATATCTGCCATGCCCATTGGGGCACCTGGATGGCCACTATTAGCCTGTTGAACAGCATCCATACTGAGGGCGCGAACGGCATTTGCAAGCTCTCTACGTGAGGCCATGAATCATCACTCCTGGTAGTCAAATTTTAGGCGCGCATTGTCTCCTACCCGGGGTTACCAGTAAACCGATATTCACTATGCCTACTGTTTAATCACAGGCTTTTCTGTGGCCGGAAAAATAACGGCTAGTGCTGAGGCTCTCCCACCTTATATAAAAATATTTTGATATAGAAAAACCGCTATGTTAAAGTCCCGCCCATGACCAATCTCAGCCATTTTGACAGTCAGCCTAGATCCACCACCGATACCGGCGCTATTACCGCGCTCTGTAAGGCGGCGGGCGATCCTCTGCGCATGCAGGTTCTCAAGGTGCTGCAGCAAAATGCCTACGGTGTGTTGGAGCTCTGTCAGGTGTTTGATATTCGCCAGTCGGCCATGAGCCATCACCTAAAAATTCTCGCCAACGCCGGACTGGTGGCTACAAGGCGCGAAGGCACAACGATTTTTTATCGCCGCAATGAGAGCCATCCGGATACAGATCTGCAGGCGCTGCAACATGTGCTGTTTCAAACCATTGACGATGCAGCCCTAGATCCCGCACTGCGCGCGCGACTGGAATCGATTAACCGGGAGCGCTCAGCGGCATCGGTGGCGTTCTTTAATCACAATGCGGCGCGCTTTGAAGAGAATCAAGATCTGATCGCCAGCTGGTCAGACTATGGCGAGAGTGTTGAAAGCTTTCTCGACAGCAGCATTGCCGCACGCCAGTCGGCACTGGAAATCGGCCCCGGTTACGGTCAGTTTCTGGGTAAATTATCCTCTACTTTTAAGCAGGTTACGGCACTGGATAACTCCGCAGAGATGCTTGAGCAGTGCCGCACCAGAGCCACAAGTCAGGGCTTGAAAAATATTCAGTTCAAGCTTGGTGACACCAACTTGGCCATCGCAGAAGGGCTGCGCAGTGACTGCATCTCCCTGAATATGGTGCTGCACCACAACCCCACGCCGGGGGATATTATCGGCGCCTGCGCGCAGCTGCTAAACAGTGGTGGCGTGCTCTTGATCACCGATCTCTGCGCCCACGATCAGGAATGGGTGCAAGAGGCCTGCGGCGATCTCTGGCTTGGCCTGGAACCGCAGGAACTGACCCGCTGGGCACAGAGTGCCGGACTGGTAGAGGGCAACAGTCTCTATCTGGCGCAGCGCAATGGCTTTCGAATTCAACTGCGGCAGTTTGTTAAATCTCTGCCCGACAACACTTAATCTCAAGACAGATTACAACGGAAAAGTTTATGTCTAATTACAATATTTTCACCTCAGAATCAGTCTCTGAAGGCCATCCGGATAAAATGGCCGATCAGATTTCTGATGCGGTTTTGGATGCCATTTTAAAGGACGATCCCCACTCCCGTGTCGCCGTAGAGACTATGGTCAAAACCGGCATGACCATTATTGCCGGGGAAGTGCGCACTGATACCTATGTGGATCTCGAGCAGATTGTTCGGGATGTGATTACCGGTATCGGCTACGACAGTTCTGAAGTGGGCTTTGATGGCAACTCTTGCGCCGTGCTCAATGCCATTGGCAAGCAGTCCAGCGATATTGCCCAGGGCGTCGACGAGGCCCAAGACAAAGATATAGGCGCTGGCGATCAGGGCCTGATGTTTGGTTATGCGAGCAATGAAACCTCCGTTTTGATGCCGGCACCGATCTACTTCGCTCACCGCTTGGTAGAGCGCCAGGCCCAGCTGCGCAAGAATGGTGTGCTGCCCTGGTTGCGTCCCGACGCCAAGAGTCAGGTGACCCTGAGATATGAAAATGGCAAGCCGGTGGCGATCGATGCCGTGGTACTTTCCACACAGCACTCGCCGAATATTGCTCTGGCTGATTTACAGGAAGCGGTGCGCGAAGAAATTATTAACCATGTGCTGCCAGAAGAGTGGCTGCATGCCGGTACCCAATATCATATCAACCCTACCGGCCAGTTTATTATTGGTGGGCCCATGGGTGACTGTGGACTCACTGGACGGAAGATTATTGTCGATACCTATGGCGGCATGGCCCATCACGGTGGCGGCGCATTCTCTGGAAAGGATCCCACCAAGGTGGATCGTTCAGCGGCCTATGCCGGACGCTATGTGGCAAAAAATATTGTCGCCGCTGGCCTGGCTGACCGCTGTGAAATTCAGGTCTCCTACGCCATAGGCGTCTCCGAGCCCACGTCCATCAGCGTTAATACCTTTGGTACCGGCAAGCTCTCCGACGAGCAGATTGTCGCTCTGGTTCGAGACAACTTTGATCTGCGCCCCCGGGGCCTGATCGAGATGCTCGATCTGCGCCGACCGATTTATCAACAGACAGCTTCTTACGGCCACTTTGGTCGTGAGTTAGAAAACTTTACGTGGGAGCGAACCGACAAAGTGGCGGACCTAAAAAAAGCTTTATAGATAAAAGGCCCTCTAGTCCCTTAACACCCAAATTTAAATATTGATCAACAGGAAACAACCTATGTCAGACGCCAAATTTAGCGATTATAAAATCGCCGATATCTCCCTCGCCGAGTGGGGCAAAAAGGAGATTTCAATTGCCGAATCAGAGATGCCCGCACTGATGGCCCTGCGGGAAAAATACCGCGCCGAGCAACCCCTGGCTGGAGCGCGAATTCTCGGTTGTATCCATATGACTATTCAAACCGCTGTGTTGATCGAAACTCTCGAAGCACTGGGCGGCGAAGTGCGCTGGACCTCATGCAATATCTTCTCGACGCAGGACCACGCTGCCGCAGCCGTTGCCGCCAATGGCACGCCGGTATTTGCCTGGAAAGGTGAGACCGAAGAGGAATATGAGTGGTGTCTGGAACAGCAAGTGTTAAAAGATGGCGTGCCCTGGAATGCCAATATGATTCTCGACGATGGCGGCGATCTGACCGGCCTGTTGCACCAGAAATATCCAGAGGTTCTTGACGCTGTTCACGGCGTGACCGAAGAGACCACCACCGGTGTTCACCGTCTCTATGAAATGCTGAAAACCGGCGAATTAAAAATTCCCGCAATCAATGTTAACGACTCAGTGACCAAGTCTAAGTGTGACAACAAGTACGGCTGTCGTCACAGTCTTAACGATGCCATTAAGCGCGGCACCGATCACCTGCTGTCAGGTAAGAAAGCGGTTGTCGTGGGTTACGGCGATGTGGGCAAGGGTTCTGCCCAGTCTCTGCGTCAGGAAGGCATGATCGTTAAAGTCACAGAAGCAGATCCAATCTGTGCCATGCAGGCTTGCCTGGATGGTTTTGAAGTGGTTTCCACCTACAACGAAGGCGATGTGAGCAAGGGCGTTAATGCAGATCTGCTGGCCAATACCGATCTGCTGGTTACCAGCACTGGCAACTTCAATGTCTGTGGTTCGGATATTTTGTCAGCCCTTAAAAGCGGCTGCGTGGTCTGTAATATCGGTCACTTTGACAATGAAATCGATACGGCCTTTATGCGTAAAACCTGGGAGTGGGACGAGATTAAACCTCAGGTACACAAGGTCTATCGCGATCGTGCTAACAACGATCACCTGCTGTTATTGGCTGAGGGCCGACTGGTTAATCTGGGCAATGCCACAGGTCACCCGAGCCGTATTATGGATGGTTCTTTTGCCAACCAGGTACTGGCCCAGATCGATCTCTACAAGAAGCAGTTTGCCGCACAGGACGATGCCACTAAGGCGGAAATGTTGCGCGTAGAAGTATTGCCCAAGCATCTCGACGAAGAAGTAGCAGGCCATATGGTGCGCGGTTTTGGCGGCGTGATTACCAAACTGACGCAGGCCCAGGCTGACTATATTAATGTACCGGTTGAAGGTCCATTTAAAGGCGATAGCTACAAGTACTAATCGGCGATTTCGAATTCAATTGCCGTAGAGGAATAATTTGATGGACAAAGTAACACCCGATCTCAGCTTTGAATTTTTCCCGCCGAAAACCGAGCAGGGAAAAATTAAGCTGGCGACGACCCGACAGGAGTTGGGCAAGTTTAATCCAGAGTTTTTCTCAGTGACCTATGGTGCTGGCGGCTCTACTCGCGCCACCACTGCAGATCAGGTTGCGGCGATTCAGGCCGACGGTTTTGAGGTGGCGCCGCATCTTTCGTTTGGCGGCAACTCGGAAACTGAAGTCTTGGAACTGCTCAACAGTTACAAAGCCTCTGGGGTCAAACATCTGGTTGCCCTGCGCGGCGACCTGCCCTCGGGCATGGGCGGTGCGGCGCAGCTGGTTCACGCCAATCAGTTAGTCGAATTTATTCGTCAGCACAGCGGCGATCATTTCGATATCAATGTGGCGGCCTATCCTGAGATTCATCCGGAAGCCGAGAGCTACAGCAAGGATGTTTACTGGCTCGGCGAGAAATTTAAAGCCGGTGCTAATCGCGCGATTACGCAATATTTTTACAGCGCCGATGCCTACTTTAAGTTTGTCGACGAATGCGCCAAAGCGGGAATCGGCGAGCCGATTATTCCCGGTATTATGCCGCTGACCAATTACGCCAATTTGATGCGTTTCTCCGATAGCTGTGGCGCGGATATTCCCCGCTGGTTGCGCTGGCAATTGAAAGAGCGCAGCGACAATATCGATGATCTGATTAGTTACGGTATCGATATGGTCAGTGAGCTCAGTCAGAAACTTCTCGACGGTGGCGCACCAGGCCTGCATTTTTACACCATGAACCAATGGCAGGTTACTGGTACTCTGTGTCGCAATCTCGGTTTCTCGGATAATAACTAATTAGTCACCATGCGTATTCCTCGAATATTCACTGATCAGCCCCTCAGCAGCGGCGCTAACTTGGCCCTGACGGGGAGCGCAGCGCGGCATCTATCCTCTGCCCTGCGTATGTCTGTGGGTCAGGAAATCACCCTGTTTAACGGCCTTGGTGGAGAATTTTCAGCCACATTGACCACCACAGCTAAGTCTCAGGTGGATGTGAGTATTGGCGACGGCCATGAGATTGATCGCGAGTCGCCAATGAAGCTGCATCTGGCGATTGCTGTGTCCCGCGGTGAGCGCATGGATTGGATCGTGCAAAAAGCCACCGAACTTGGGGTGACTGAAATCACCCCGCTGTTTAGCGAACGCACTGAAGTGAAGCTCAATGGTGAGCGCCTGGAGAAGAAGCTGCGGCACTGGCAGCAGGTTTCTATTAGCGCCTGTGAGCAATGTCAGCGCAATCGAGTGCCGACAATTAATAATGCCCTGACCTTGGATCAATGGTTGAGTCAGAGCGATGATGACTCACAACGGCTTAAGCTGGTACTGCACCATCGCAGCGATAAAACCCTGGCAGAGTATCAAACACCCAATAATGTCTGCCTGTTGGTGGGTCCTGAGGGTGGGCTTAGTGACAATGAGATCGGTCGTGCCATGGATAGGGGGTTCGCCGCTCTGACTCTGGGTCCGCGGGTGATGCGTACCGAAACTGCGCCGCTGGCAGCAATTAGTATTATGCAGTCGCTTTGGGGAGATATGGGCTGAAGCGGTTTAGCTTCGCAGTCCTGCTTATAGGTCTGAGCGCGCTGCTTCAGGGCAAGGCTCAAGCCGTTATCTTTGGTGATGGCAACCCTGAAAATGGTGTCGAAGATCAGCGTCTGATCCCTACCAAAGAACAACCTAGCGCTATGTCCGCCGTTGGAACCGTTATCTGCGATGGCGGGCTGAGAGGCACTGCAACTCATATTAAAAGCCCATCCATAGATTCAAATCTGTCTATTATTGTTACTGCGGCACATATCTTATTCGAGGTAAAATCTGGGAAAAGATACGCTTCGTGCAGCTATCTACCAGAAAATAAGCGCTTAAGTGCCATTTCATTTAAAACGATTTCGGAACATAATTTTGACCCAAGTAATACCGATAAGATTGCTCAGTCGGAAAGCGATATCGTTTTTGTGGCGCTGGAGAGACCACTACAACAGCAAGCCCTGCTATTGAGTGACAGGGACCCTATTATCGACGAAAAGCTCTTCTTGCTGGGTTATAACAGCAGCCAAAATCAGCTCACCGAATCAGCCAACTGCAAAGTCTATAGCTCAACGCAATTTGCCAGTGAAAAACTGCTTTTACATGACTGTGACGCCAGAAGCGGCGCCTCTGGGGGAGCGCTTTTATTGCAGGGTGAGAAAGGTCGGCCAACAACGTTAATTGCCGTACACGGGGGGACTTTCCTTATCAAAACTGTGCTGATTAATGGAATAGGCGAAGCTGAAACCACCGGCGCCAATCGTGACGGCGCGGTGGTAGATCCTGAGCGCTGGATTAATCAGGCACGCAGAGTTGATCAATCGGTTGTTCTGCGACTGCAGCAGTTTGTTGCATATCTTGCCAAGGGTTCTCAAGATCAAAGATAACATCCCGAGCAAAACCCGGAATATGCACACCTTTGGCGCTGATGGTGACACCCGCTTCGTCAATTAAAGGCTCACCGAAGCGATAAATCACGTCCAGCTGCGCGGCATCGGCACGAGTCGCATACTGGGCTGCTGCAGCACGGGTAATATCCCGCTGAGCCAGATAATCATTAAACCGATCGGCGTAGCGCACCGCCAACATCCCCTCAACCTTCTCCGGAGACAACAGCACTGCCGTGGCATTGTTGCCGCCAAAGCCCTTTGAATTAATAAACGCCACGTCCATCTTGGTCGCGCTGACATCCATATCTTGCAGGGGAAAGAGCAGACGCTCCTGAGCCACATCCGGTGCCACTTCGGTAATGGTTTTAATGCCTGGGATCATTTGATATTTAAAGGTGCCAAGCGCCGAGACAAGCTGGTCGCCACTGGCGGTGGAGAGGGAGTGCCCAACATAGGATTTCGCCGCTGTTACCGGCCAATCATAAATATCAAAGGCATTGGCCACCTGCTCGATCAGATGGGATTCCGTGGTGCGGTTAGCCGGGGTGCTGGAGCCGTGGGCATGGACAAAACTATGCTTTTTAACGCTGTCTTCACCGACAATATTAATCGCCGCAGCAACGGCTTTGGAGAACGAGATATAGTTGCCAACCCCTGGCGCTGAAATAGACTTCTTAACACCGTCGGCATTGATAAACACCTCAGGCACGGCGCCATGGATATCAGCACCCAGCTCAATAGCCAGAGCGTCATCCATCAACACAATATACTGAGTTGCCTCCGACAGGGTAAAGCCGCAATTATTGCCAAAGGGACGGCTGGCTCGGCGCCAGTCCGGTGTCTCGGTGCCATCTAATTTGCACAGGTTTTCATCGCTGCCCAGGGCACTCATATTGGCAAAGCCCTCGGAGATCTCTGGCGTGACACTCGCTTCGGCATTGCCCAAGATCGCCACTCGGCGGCGACCGCTGCGAATATCTCGGACTGCGGCCTGGAGTACATAGAGAAAGCTGGCACAGGCACCGGTAATAGCTTCAGTGTGGCCGACGCTACCGAGCACATAGGCATTGATAAAGTCCGCCGGCATTGAGTTTAAACCCAGGGGTACCTGCTTGGCAGTGGTGCGGCCGCCACGCAGTCGCGCCTGCAATAGGCCGCCAAAGCCCTCTTCGGTCATCTGGCTCAATACACTTGAAGAGTAAACGCCCACTTCGTCTGGAGACACTGAAGCGGCAACCTTATCCCACGGAATGCCGATTGAGTGCACGGCATCACTGGCGCCGATTAGGGCCATCTGCAAACTGCGCGGATGAAAGCGGCTATTGTAGTGATCGGATGGGTTAAAGCCGCTGGGTAACTGCCCCGCCGCTTTGGCGATCAGCTCGTAGGGAGACTCAACCAGGTACTGACTGGAACCACTAGCAGTCACTTCAACATTGCCATCGTCAAGATCCCGAACCTGCCAGCCCTCTGGCAGCGCTTTCGGCAGATCGCGTTTTAGCATGCGGAACTGAATAGTCTCATGGGGCTCATCAGTAAGGGAGATCTTTTTGTGGCCGGGAATATTGGCCGGGTCAAATGCCTCTATCTTGCGGATCAAGGTGCCATCGAGAACCTGCTGACGGAATTGTTGGTCCACTTCGGCGGCGTTGAGCTCGGTACCTTGCTGATCGCGATAGGCTTTCTGCTCATCAACGTCTTTACTCTCTTTTGTCACCTGGCCCATTAAACAGGCGAGACTGACAACCGTCTCAAGCTGCTCATCAGCGGGGAGTGATTCGAGAATCATGCGTCGAAACGCCTGGTGAGAGGAGCTGCGTCCAGCAGCACTGTAGCCGCCGAATCCGACAATAACCGGAAGAGAGTTAGGCATGGAACGTCCTTGAAGTGGCGCAATTAAGAGGTTCATAGTGTGGCAGGGCTGACAGGCAGTTCTTTTAGGAATTGGCCAAAAAGTACGATATATAGGCCATATATGCTATATTGCAGCCACTATGACCTTTAATCTAACGCTTTTTCTCTGTGACAATATGCTCGTCTCCAGCACCACGCTGGCGGCAGAGATCTTTCAGTTTGCCCAGGCTATGGCCCGGGCGCGAGCCAACAGAGAGCCCCACAGCAAATTGACTATCCGCTGGGTCAGTACTGATGGCCAACCGGTGAAAACCTCTGCTGGTTTTCAGCTCCATCCGACCCACTCTATAGAAGATACATTTACCAGTGACCTGATCCATATCCCGGCTCTGTGGCGCAATCCACGTCCGGCAGTGCTGAAGAATCAGGCTTATATTCCCTGGTTGCAGGAACAACATCAGCGCAATTGCAGCTTTACGGCGGTGGGCACGGGAGTCTGTTTTTTGGCCGAGGCAGGACTGCTAGACGATAAGTCGGCGACCACTCACTGGCATTATTTTGATCAGTTACAGCGCAGCTACCCCAAGGTAAAGCTGGCACGTCAGCACTTCACTACCCAGTCCGGTAATATTTTCTGCGCGGCAAGTATTAACGCCATGGCGGAGTTGATTATGCATCAGGTGGAGCGAATCTTTGGTCGGGTGATTGCACGCCAGGCCCAGCGCAACTTTTTCCACGAGATTCGCAATTTAACCGAGCCTCTAACACTCAGTGATCAGCATACAACCCATAGCGACGAGAGTATTGTCCAGGCGCAGATGTGGATTGAGGATAATCTCAGCAAGCAGTTGGCGGTGCCTGAGTTGGCGGCGCAATTTGGTATGAGCACGCGAACCTTTAATCGGCGCTTTGTCGCCGCGGCGGGCAAGACTCCGGGGGATTTTCTGATGGACGTGCGGATGACCTTTGCCTGTGATCTGTTAAAGAACACGGATTTAACGATTTTGGAGATTGCTGGCTACAGCGGCTACAACGATGCCAGCTGGTTCTCTTCACGCTTTAAACACTGGTCTGGCAATAGCCCGAAGGAATATCGCCACACCGTGCGCGGAAAACTGTTTTCCCCTGAGGTCAGCTAAGCGCCACCTCAGGGGAACGGAGCATTTAGATAATACGGACGTGGACAACACCTTCGACCGCTGCTATCTGGGCCTTTAGGCTGTCATTGAGGTGGCCTTCGATATCGATAATATTGTAGGCAATCTCGTCGCGGCTCTTATTCACCATATCGACAATATTGATCTCACCATCGGCTAATACCGACAGCACGTTACCGAGAACCTTAGGCACGTTTTTGTTGGTGAAGGTAATGCGTGTTCCACCATTGCGTGACATTTTGATTTTCGGATAGTTAACCGAGTTGAGGATGTTGCCATTCTCAAGGAAGTCCATCAGCTGGTTGGCTGCCATAACGGCACAGTTCTCTTCCGCTTCTTCGGTGCTGGCACCAATATGCGGCATCAACAATACATCGTCGCGGCCGAGTAACTCAGGAGCAGGGAAGTCAGTGATATAACCAGCGATCACTCCAGCGTCCAACGCGGCAACCATATCGGCGCTGCTAACAATCTCTTCGCGGGCAAAGTTAAGAATCTTAGCGGTGCTTTTCATGCCGGAAAGAGTCTTACTATTAATCAGATGCTTGGTCGCAGCAATGGCTGGAACATGCAGGGTAATAAAGTCTGAACAGGCCAGTAGCGCTTCAAGATTTTCCATGCGCTCAACACTGCTCGACAGCTGCCAGGCAGCCTCAACCGAAATCGCTGGGTCGTAACCCACTACATTCATACCCAGCTCTAGGCCCAGATTGCCGATCATTGAGCCAATGGCGCCAAGACCGACTACACCCAGTGTTTTGCCCTTAATTTCGCCACCGGCAAAGTTCTTTTTCTCTTTTTCCAGCAACTTGCCCATCTCGCCTGAATCCGTTATCTCGGTGAGGCCCTGAACATAGTTCATGCCGCCGTAGATATCTCGCGAGCCCATCAGCAGTGCCGCGACAATCAATTCCTTTACCGCGTTGGCATTGGCGCCTGGGGTATTGAATACGACGATACCCTTGTCCGTGTAATCAGCCACAGGAATATTATTCGTACCGGCACCGGCGCGGGCAATGGCCACCACGGATTCGGGCATGACTTCGGTGTGCAGTTTTTGGCTACGCAGCAAAATACCATCTGCATCAGTACTTTCGCTGGACACCTGGTAGCTGTCAGTGGGAAAGCGGCTAAGGCCCTTGGATGAAATAGCATTGTAGGTACGAATCTTATACATAATGTTGTGGTCTCGGTTTTTAATCTTTTAGTCAAATGCAGGTTTTACGCATCTATTTATTACGCACTTACCTATTACGCGCTTACTTCGCTATAGGCCCAATCGAGCCATGGTAGCAACGCTTCTAGGTCGGCGGCCTCAACTGTGGCGCCACACCAGATACGCAGGCCGGCAGGTGCATCTCGGTAGGCACCTATATCGTAGGCAACGGTCTCGGAGGCTAATAACTTAACAATCTGTTTAACCTGATCTGGTTCGAGATCAAGTGTTAAGCAAACACTGGTGTTGGAAATTTGATCTGCTTCCTGTGCCAAGAAGTGAGCCCAGGGCCGGCTCTCGACAAAACCTTTGATGACATCGAGATTGGCATGGGACTTGGCAATCGCCGCTGGCAGTCCACCGATCGAGCGCACCCATTCGAGGGCGTCTAAATAGTCGGCAACGCAGAGCATCGACGGGGTATTAATGGTTTCGCCGCGGAAAATACCTTCAATTAATTTGCCACCTTTGGTGAGGCGGAAGATCTTTGGCAGAGGCCAGGCTGGGGTGTAGCTTTCCAGGCGCTCAACCGCACGGGGGCTAAGAATCAACATACCGTGACCGCCTTCGCCGCCGAGCACCTTCTGCCAGCTGAAGGTGACTACATCGAGCTTCTCCCATGGCATTTCCATGGCAAAGACTGCAGAGGTGGCGTCACAGATAGTCAGGCCAGTGCGGTCGTCGCTAATCCAGTCGGCATTGGCAAGTTTGACGCCGGCAGTGGTGCCATTCCAGGTAAACACGGTGTCGTGATCTGGGTTAGCTTGAGTCATATCCGGAAGCTCACCATAGTCTGCGGTGTAGCTGTGTAGATTATCTAATTTGAGCTGCTTCGTGGCATCCGTGAGCCAACCACTGCCAAAGGATTCCCAGGAAAATATATCCACTGGGCGGGCACCGAGCACCGACCACATAATCATCTCAAAAGCGCCGGTATCTGAAGCGGGAACTACGCCGACTCGGTAACCTTCGGGCAGACCGAGAATCTCTGCGGTGTCGGTGCAGGCGCGACCCAGCGCTAGCTTGCCAACACTGGAGCGGTGTGAGCGGCCCAGGGTGTCAATAGCTAGATTGTTGAGGTCATAACCTGGACGCTTGGAGCAGGGACCAGATGAGAAATTGGGATTAGCGGGCTTATTAATTGGCTTCATGGAGTGCGGTGGCGTCCTTTAATTAATAACATTTCGAGGATTGGCAAAACGACAAAGAGCGTCAATGCCGTGCTTAGATATGGAGTCTAATAGCAGCATTACGCTCTATACAGTGCTTTTGCTCATGTTGATTATTGATCTCGCCTATTAAGGCCAGAATAAAACCTGTTACTGGAACGGCGGGCGCGCTTATTGCGCGGCGGCACGCTCTTTGGCAATCAAATAGTTGGCAACAGCGATCATGCCTTCAAAGCCACCAGACATTCTGGAACTGACTCGATACTTGCCGTTAACCACCATCTCTGGTGTTCCCTGGGTCCGGTAACCGCGCATCCGCGCCTTGGCTTGATTGACCATACTGCTCATGCCAAAGGAGTTGTAGACCTGAGAGAACTTTTGCGCACTAACACCGGCGGCGACAAAATACTTGGTCAAATCCTGCTCTGTGCGAATCGGATCGCGCTTCACATGGATCGCTTCAAAAATCGGCATATGCACCTGATCGAGAACCTCCAGCATGCTGGCGCTGTAGTAGGCGCGAGCATAGAGCTCCATGGCCGGTTGCCAGACTGCAGGGGTGCGCTGCATATCAACATCGGCTGCCAGGGTTGCTACCCAGGGCTCGAGCACCGCTTCAAAGTTAAAGCAGTGACCGCAGGTATAGGCAAAGACTTCATTGACTTCGATCTTCGCTGGATCAGCTGTTCTCACAGCCTGCGGCAGCACTTCGTAGTCAACACCGGCTTTATACTTGCTGTCTTCAGCTGCACAGCCCAGTGAAACGGGCAGTAAAAGCGCTAAAAAAACATAACTGACAATACGTCGCAACATAAGAAACTCCTGTAAAACTGTTTAGTTGTCTGCCAAAGCTAAAAAGGGCGCAGCTATCTGAAGAGCTCAACCCTGCTTTAAAATTAGTTGAGGCCAGAGATATAGTTGGCCACGGCTTTGATTTCTTTATTGCTCAGACGCTCAGCAACACCCTGCATAATCTTGGCATTGCCACCGCTGTTGCGCTCGCCACTCTGGTACTTCAGTAACTGGCTTTCAATATAGTCTGCATGCTGACCACCCAGCCCAGGATAACCCGCAGGTCCATTGCCCGTGCCAGCGGGTGAGTGACAACCCGTACAAGACGGAACACCAGTCTTAAGGTTGCCACCGCGATAGATGTCTTCGCCAAGTTCTAGGGCTTCCACAGGATCGGTGTAACCGATCAGGCTGATTTCTTGAGCACCGGCGATGGAACGTTGCTGGCTGTCATAAAAAGCGGCCATATCCTGGAGATCTTGATCAGAGTTGGCGTTGAGTAAACCGGTCATCTCGACAATCACGCGCTCACCAGACTGGATATTCAGTAATTGGCGGTATAAGTATTTTTCGCCCAAGCCAGCTAGCTTAGGGAATGCAGAAACCATGCTGTTGCCATCACTTGCGTGACAACCGGCGCACATTGCTACCTTGTTTTTTCCTGCTGCAGCATCACCAGATGCCAACACCTGAGTAGCTGCGAATGTAGCTATCAGACAAATAATCGTTAAAAAGCTTTTTTTCATGGTTAATCAACTCGTGCAATCGGCTAGAATAGGTTGCGTCGGTGCAACTACTTTTATCTGTACCCTAGCCATGTCGGCTAAAGCCGGCGCATTATATACCAATATGCGCCAACTCTTACAGCGAGATAATGACCCTTTATTCATGGATTTAAATCATATCAACTATCAGGGTGTTACATTTCTAACCAGCGCCCCCTCAATCAAGCAATGTCCTGAAGACAGTGGTTGTGAAGTGGCTTTTGCCGGGCGTTCAAACGCCGGTAAATCCAGTGCAATCAATACGCTTACGCGCATCCGCGGACTGGCCCGAACCAGCAAAACCCCGGGGCGAACACAGCTTATTAACTTTTTTGATCTGGGCAATCACAAGCGCCTGGTGGATCTTCCCGGATACGGCTACGCCAAAGTGCCGATAGAGATGAAGCGGGAGTGGGACCGGGATCTAGCCGAATACTTGCAGTTGCGCCAAAGCCTTGCCGGGCTGGTATTGCTGATGGATATTCGCCACCCGCTGCAAGAGTTCGACCTGCAGATGCTTAACTGGGCAGCCCAGGCTGGATTGCCTGTGCATATTTTGCTCACCAAGTCAGACAAGCTAAAGCGCGGTCCGGGACAGAGTGCGCTATTAATGGTTGAACGGCATCTGCGCAATATGGATCCGGGTTGCACATTGTTGAGTGTTCAGACTTTCTCTTCTTTAAAGAAGTCGGGGCTGCCAGAACTGGAGTCAGTGCTGGCTCACTGGATGAACTCAGACTTTGTTGATCCCGCTACCGTCTAAGTAATTCAGCGGCCTCTGCAGGACTTTACTCGCACCGCTTTACTCGCACCCCTTCAAGCGCTCCCTAGTGTAGAAAAAGCCAGACAAAAAAA
>CAXAFJ010000035.1:0-19504 GCA_963968025.1 uncultured Pseudomonadales bacterium
GAGTGCGGCTATGCGGAGTGACGCATTATCCGCTGCTTCTGACGATCCCAGTCACGCTCTTTGTCATCATTGCGCTTATCGAAATCCGCTTTGCCTTTGGCCAGGGCGATCTCAACTTTAATCAGATGAGTCTTCCAATACATCGCGGTACAGACACAGGTGTGGCCCTTTTGATTGACGCCAGCTTCCAACTTATCCAATTCACGGCGATTAAGTAACAGCTTGCGCGAGCGAATAGGCTCGGTGACATAGTGAGTCGAAGCGGTTGGCAGGGGTGTGATATTAGTGCCAATCAACCAAGCTTCACCATTCTGTAGCAGAACATAGGTGTCGGTTAGATTGACCTTGCCCTCGCGCAGGCTCTTCACTTCCCAGCCCATTAGAGAAATTCCCGCCTCAAACTTTTGCTCGAGAAAATAGTTGTGCTTCGCCTTCTTGTTGAGAGCGATAGTGCTGGATTGAGCTTTAGGTTTCTTTTTAGTCATAACTCGAGATTATACGTCTGCGGGGCTATTTATCATAACCAAATGCGCGGCTATTAAGCGCTTTTTGATTAGGATCGTCTGAGGGATAGCGTTACAATTCGGAATCATTTTTTTGGGGTAGTTTATGGGCTTACAGCAAAAAGGCATGCACGGAACTTGGACTAGTCGCTGGACCTTTATTATGGCGGCCACCGGTTCTGCAGTGGGGCTCGGCAATATGTGGAAGTTCCCCTATGTTGCCGGCAGCAATGGCGGCGGTGCTTTTGTGCTCGCCTATATAGCCTGTATCTTATTAATCGGTGTTCCGGTGATGATGGCTGAAGTGGCTATTGGTCGCCGCGGTCGCCAGAGCCCGATCAATTCCATGCGCGACATTGTTGCTGAGAGCGGCGCCCACTCCGCCTGGCGCCATATTGGCTGGCTCGGTGTGGTGGCGGGCATGCTGATTATTTCATTCTATGCGGTGATTGCCGGCTGGGCGCTGGACTATATTTTTGCCATGGCCTCTGGTGAACTGCGCGGTGCCACCGGTGAAGTGGCAGCTGGAGTCTTTGGCAAGCTGTTGGCCGATCCGGCGCGACTGGTATTCTGGCAGACCTTATTCCTGATGCTCTGTGTCGGTGTAGTGGTGGGCGGTGTTAAAAAAGGGCTGGGTGTTGCGGTGGAGATATTAATGCCGCTGCTGTTTATTATGCTGCTAATTCTACTCGGCTTTAGCTTCTTTCGCGGCAACTTCCAGGCCGGTTGGGATTTTCTGTTTACCTTCGATTTTGCTGCACTGACCGGCCGCGGAGTGCTCGAGGCCATGGGGCAGGCGTTCTTTACCCTGAGCATCGGCATGGGCGCAATCATGGCCTACGGCGCCTATATGCCACAGGATGCCAATATAGGTAAAACCATTTTAACCGTCGCCTTTTTTGACAGTATGACGGCGATTATCTCTGGCTTGATTATCTTCTCGATTGTCTTTGCGACCCCCGGCGTTGAACCCAGTGCCGGCCCCGGGCTGATGTTTATCAGTCTGCCGGTGGCCTTTGGCAGCATGCCTGGGGGGCTACTTATCGGTTCGGTGTTCTTTGTGCTGGTGACCATTGCCGCTTGGAGCTCGGCTATTTCACTGCTTGAGCCCGCCGTGGCCTGGTTGATTGAAGCCAAGAATATGAATCGCATTCAGGCCAATTCTCTGATCGCCGGTGGCACCTGGCTGCTGGGTTTGGGCAGTGTGTTCTCATTTAATATCTGGGCCGATTCAACGGTTGCCGGATTTACCTTCTTCGACTTCTTAGACTTCCTTACCTCTAATGTGATGCTGCCCCTGTCGGGTCTGTTGATTGCGCTATTTGTCGGCTATGTGATGAAAGATGAATTTGTCGACGATGAAATGCACGGCACTTCGCCCTGGGTTATGCAGTGCTGGCGGTTTATGTTGCGATATGTGGCACCCCTGGCTATAGCCGCGGTGTTTGTCATGGGTATCTATGACAAGTTCTTTGCTTAAGGCCGATTGAGGTGAGATTGCTTTGAATAAGGTTCAGCGTTCGGCATTGGTAATGTATTCCGATCAGGCTATGTTTGATCTGGTCAACGATGTGGCCAACTACCCGCAATTTATGGATGGCTGTCAGAGTGCCGAGGTCATTGAGCAGAGCGACCAGGTTATGGTTGCGCGGCTCGATTTAAAGAAGGCTGGGGTCAAGACCAGCTTTATGACCCGCAACAGTCTCAGTGCACCAAGCACCATTGAGATGAGTCTGGAAGATGGGCCATTTAAAAGTCTGCGTGGGGTTTGGCACTTTAAGGCGCTGACCCCAGAGGCCTGCAAAGTGAGCCTCGATTTGGAATTTGAATTTAACAGTATGGCAATGGGCATGGCAGCGTCAAAGCTGTTCTCGAGCATGGCAAATGATCTTGTGGATTCCCTTTGTCGCCGCGCTGATCAAGTATATGGGAAGGCAAATGACCGACAATAAAATGATTGTGGTAGAGGTAGTTTACGGACTGCCGGAGAAGCAAAAATTAATTCAGCTGAATGTGGCTGTTGGCACCACGGCACTGCAGGCGGTTGAACAGTCTGGCATTGTGCAGAGCTTTCCACAGATTGATCTGGATAACTGCAAGATGGGTATTTTTGCTCAGGTTTTGGGGACTAAGGGATTGGCTGAGCCGAGTGAATATCAGTTACAGGAACGCGACCGGGTGGAAATTTATCGACCGCTGATTGCCGATCCGAAAGAAGTTCGACGACGTCGTGCTGAGGAAGCCAGGCGTAAGAAAGAGCAGGCAGAGATTGAGGGCAAAGCTCCTTAGATAGAAAGCTCTTTAGATAGAAAGCTCTGTAGATAAAAAGCTCCTTAGATAAAAAGCCTCTTTAGGACAGGCCTGTTACAAATAGGACGGCCGACGCAGTTTACGCCGGCCTGTCTTACTTGAGAGGTTTCCAGTGTTACTTCGCTTCAGGCTCTGCAGAAGGGGTGGGCATATAGTCACCCGTCATGCGCTCGAGCTTGTCGTCCTGATCGAAGAAGATGGTCACCTGCTCCTGAGTCTCTTTGCCAGAGGGTGATTTGCGGCTGTAGAAATAATCCCAGCGGGTTTGGTTAAAGGTATCTGTGACCAGGGGAGTGCCGAGCACAAAGCGAACCTGCGACTTGGTCATGCCTGGAAGCAGTTTATCAATCATTTCCTGATCAACAATATTGCCTTGTTGGATGGCTACTTTGTGTACCCCAGGGAATTTGATCCAGCTGCAACCGCTGGCCAGAAGCGTAAAACTTATTAAGCAAATCAGAACTATTCGCATTTGTGGGGTTCCCGTTGGTTGAGCGAACGGGGATAATACCCAAAGCGACAAGCATAGAGAAGGGCTAAGCATGACTCTGGAAGATCAAGAACTAAAAAAAGCTGGACTCAAGGTGACTTTACCCCGGGTAAAGATCTTGCAGATCCTCGAAAACTGCAGCGATCGCCATATGACAGCTGAAGATATCTATCAGGCATTGCGCGATTCCGACGGTGATGTTGGCATTGCTACGGTCTATCGCGTGCTCACCCAATTCGAAGCCGCCGGTCTGGTAGAGCGGCACAATTTTGATAATGGCCCGGCCATATACGAGATTGATCGCGGTGAGCATCACGACCATATGGTCTGCACCGAGACCGGCAAGGTGATTGAATTTCACGATGCCGAGATTGAAAGCCTGCAGGAGCGTATTGCTGCGGATCAGGGTTATCAGCTGGTTGGCCACAGTCTGGTGCTCTATGTAAAACCGAAAAATTCCTAACAGGTCCCTTTTATCGCGGTCGCTGTGATCGCGCTTACTTTTCCGTCGAAAAAGAATTATAAAAATAATGACTGAAACTACCCTAAAGCAAATCGAAAACTTCCTTAATGCCTGGGCTGATCTAATGTGGAGTACACCATTGGTGGTGCTTCTCGTGGGCGGTGGGCTGTTCTTTATGATTCGCTCACGCATGCAGCCCTATCGCTATTTTGGCCATGCCATTGCACTGCTGCGGGGCAAGTACAGTGACCCCAATGACCCGGGGCATATTCCCCACTCACAGGCGTTATCGACAGCGCTCTCTGGCACCATTGGTCTGGGCAATATTGCCGGGGTGGCGATTGCCATTAGCATCGGTGGGCCGGGCGCGGTGTTCTGGATGTGGGTGACTGCCATAGTCGGCGTCGCAACTAAATTTTATACTGCATCGCTGTCGGTGATGTTCCGCGGGCATGACTCTCTGGGCGCACTGCGCGGCGGACCCATGTACGTGATCATGGAGGGTATGGGCAAGCGCTGGTATCCCCTGGCGGCGCTGTTTGCTGTGGCCTGTCTAATAGGGGCGCTACCGCTCTTTCAGGCCAACCAGTTTATTCAATTGCTCCGTGACACTATTGCTATCCCCGCGGGGTTGGCCTCCAGCGAGCAGCATTTCGCCTTTGATTTTTTTGCCAGTCTTACTGTAGCGGCCCTGGTCACTGTTGTTGTGGCGGGTCGCATTGAGCGCATTGGTCGTCTAACTGTCCGCCTGGTACCGACCATGGTACTTCTCTATCTGGGTATGACGTCAGTGATTCTCTATACCTATGCCGCAGATATTCCATCGGTATTTTGGCTGATTATTACTGACGCCTTTACGGGGGAGGCAGCAGCCGGTGGTTCTGTGGGTGCGGTGATTATGATTGGTGTGCGCCGCGGCGCTTTCTCAAACGAAGCGGGTATCGGCACTGAGTCTCTGGCCCATGGCGCGGCGAAAACTACAGAGCCGATTCGCGAGGGGATTGTCGCGATGGTTGGCCCGGTAATCGATACGCTGCTGGTCTGTACCTGTACCGCATTGATTATTCTGTTGACCGGTGTCTGGCAGGCGGATTCCGGACTGGCTGGTGTGACCATGACGGCTCGTGCGATCGAACAGGTGTTTCCGGTCGTGGGTATTTACCTGCTACTGATTATGGTGGGCATGCTGAGCTTTAGCACCATGGTGAGCATGTGGTTCTATGGCGTGAAGTGTGCTGGATTTCTATTCGGTGCCGAGCGCGAACATTATTACACGCCGGTCTATATCAGTTTGATTGTGGTGGGTGCGGTGGTGTCTATGGATATTGTCAATGGCCTGATTCTGGCAGCCTATGCCACCATGGCGATTCCAACTATGATCTCTACTCTAGTCTTGGCGCCCAAGGTTAATGCGGCGGCGAAAAAGTACTTTGCTGAATTGCGCGCCAGCAAGTAGCAGCCGCACTCTATATAGACGTTGCCGTCAGATGACGGCAACCTGTCGACTAAGCTAGTTCTGACTCTAGCTTAGAGCAGCTTTTCAATATCCGCGGCAATGTCTTTGGGCTTGCGGATCGGCGCATAGCGTTTCACTACCTGACCTTCGCGGTCTACTAAAAACTTGGTGAAGTTCCACTTAATCTTGCTATTGAGCACACCGCCGGCCTGACTTTTTAGGTGGGTGTAGAGTGCATGCTGTTCTTTACCATTGACGTCGATCTTGCCCATCACCGGAAAGCTAAGCCCGAAATTCATTTGGCAAAATTCCTGAACCTCGGCATTGCTGCCCGGCTCTTGGCCACCAAACTGATTGCAGGGCAGCGCCAGCACAACGAAGTCACGTTCGTTGTATTGATCATAGAGTTCCTGCAGCTGAGTGTACTGGGGTGTAAATCCGCACTTGCTGGCGGTATTGACGATCAGCAGCACTTTGCCGCGATAGTCTTCCAATGATGCAGGATTGCCGTTGCTATCGGCAACGGTGAAGTCATAAATGGATGGGTTGCTCATGGGGTTATTCTCTCGCTGTTTATTTTTATTATGGTGCTATTTTTATTCAGTGCTGACTCTCAATTTACTTAAAGCAATGCTCTGGGGCGGGGAAAGTCCCTGCGCGCACGGCGTTGCCATAGGTGGTAATAGCCTCTTGAATACTGGCTTCATCTTCAAGGAAGTTCTTTGAGAAGCGCGGTAGGCGCTGTGAGATGCCGAGCATATCGTGGAGTACCAGCACCTGAGCATCGGTATCCGGTCCAGCGCCAATGCCAATAACCGGAATGGTCAGGGCGTCTGAGAGTTGCTTGCCCAGTGCTGAGGGCACACATTCCACAACGATCAATTCGGCGCCGGCGTCTTCCAATGCCAGGGCGTCGGCAATCATCAGCTCTGCAGCCTGATCTTCTTTACCTTGTACTTTGTAGCCGCCGAGTTTGTGCACCGACTGAGGCGTGAGACCCACATGACCACAGACCGGAATACCGCGCTGACTGAGCAGATAAACGGTATCGGCGAGCCAGGCGCCACCTTCGAGTTTGACCATCTGCGCGCCGGCCTGCATTAGAATGGCGGCATTATCCATGGCCTGCACTTCTGTGGCATAGGACATAAACGGCATATCGGTCATCAGCAGGGCGCGGTTGTTGCCGCGTTTTACCGCTTCGGTGTGATAGGCCATATCGTCGATGGTGACGGGTAATGTGCTGTCGCAGCCTTGAATAACATTGCCCAGTGAATCACCCACCAACACCACTTCAATGGCGGCATTCTCAATCAGTTTTGAGAAGGTGAAGTCATAGGCAGTGATCACGGCGAATTTTTCCCCCGCGTCTTTCATTGCTGCAAGATTGCTTATGGTTGTTGTTTTCATAGTCGTTTAGTCACAGTGCGGTTTGCGCCTCAATAGCGTCTTGATGGCGAGATTATAGCGGTTTTACTGCAGTGGGTGAGGGTTGTAGTAATGTCGCCCAGAACTAATTTGCAGCATGTACTCCACAAGGTTGTGATAGTCGCGCTCACTTTTTGCCAGATTGATGGCTTCGGTGTTGACGATTAACAGCGGTGTGTCGTCGTAGTAATAGAAAAACTGGGTGTAGGCGTCATTTAGCTGCTGCAGATAACTCAGTTCGATCGACTGTTCGCTGGCGGTGCCGCGGAGCTTTACGCGATCGTAGAGCGTCTCGGTGGACGCCTGTAAATAGACCACCAAATCGGGTTTTGGCAGGTCGCTAATAATACTGTCATAGACTGTCTGATAGAGACGGTACTCATCGTCATCCAGGGTGATCTTGGCAAACAGTGGATCTTTTTCAATCAAAAAGTCGGCAATGCGCACCTGCTGGAAGATATCCCCCTGGCGCATTTCCTGCAGTTTGCGCATGCGTTGAAACAGGAAAAATAGCTGGGTGGGCAGGGCGTTGCTGCGACGGTCTTGATAAAAGCGCTCGAGAAAGGGATTCTCCTCGGCATCTTCAAGCAGTATTTCGTAGTTGAAGGAGTGGGCCAGACGCTTTGCCAAGGTCGTTTTACCAATGCCAATTGGCCCTTCTATAGCAATGTATTGCGGAATTGTTGCTGTAGCCAGGTCGAGATTAAATTCACTGAGAATTGTTTGTTCCACATTGCTCTCCGTAATTCAGTGCTTGGGCCCTGAACAAATTTTTCGGCCGTTTAATCTGCGCGGGTTTATGTTTTGACGATACCTTGCTGTGAGCAGTTTGCCAATAGTTCGGCGACAGTTTCTCCGCTGGGTAGGGCTAGCTGAGGATTGAGGTCGGTCAGGGGAACCAGCACAAACGCCCGTTCGCTTAAGCGAGGGTGGGGAATGGTTAGGCGCTCACTCTCGAGTACAAGGTTGTCGTAGAGCAAAATATCCAGATCCAGAGTCCGTGGACCCCAGTGAATGTTGCGCACGCGATTTTGCTGCTGTTCTATGGCTTGCAGAGCGTCCAGCAGAGCCGGGGGTGATAGGTCAGTGCTGAGCTCTGCTGCGGCATTAATGAAGTCTGGCTGCTGGGGGCCGATGGGCGGCGTCTGATAGCGACTTGATACGGCGCTCAGCTGCATATGCGGATGTTGCGCAATGGCCTCAAGGGCACTGTCTAGCTGGCTGTGTGGGCTGTCCATGTTACTGCCCAGAGCAATATAGACATCAGCCATTATTGCGCAGGATCTGCTTTAGGCTTGGGGCTATTGCGGCGACGGCGACGTTTTTTCGGGCTGCGGTCAGTGCTCATTACATCGTCAGCCATAGTCTGGCGGCTTTCGTTGTTGGCCTCCTGATAGGTCGTCCACCAAGCTCCTAGACCGTCGAGATCTTCCCCAGCCTGTTCCCGCAGTAAGACAAAGTCATAGGCTGCTCGAAAGCGTGGGTGCTCGACGAGACGCTGGGCGCGATTGCCGCCGCGACGTCGCAGGTGCAACTGTAAGTCCCAGATCTCACGCATTGGAATGCTAAAGCGCTTAGGGATCGCGGTGACCGGAATCTGACTGAGAATAATTTCTCCCGCTGCCTTGCTCAGGGCATAGGGCGGCGAGTTGCCATTTTTCTCGAAATTGCTCGCCAACCTTTGAACGGCAGGCCATAACAGGGCGGCATAAATAAAGGCTGGGGTGACACGCTGTGAAGCATGGATACGTTTGTCGGTATTGATCAGCGCCTGGGATACCAGTTTCATCGGTATACCCTGACGATCGTTGAGCATCGGTGCCAGCTGCGGAACTATATAGTCAAACAGACCGTACTCGACGAGCAATTTAAAGGTGTCTAAGCCCTGGCCACTCATAAACAGTTTAAGTGTTTCATCAAACAGTCGCGGTGAGGAAACCTGCTGTAGATCGGCGGCCCGATGTCTCATTGGGTTTGCGGTTGCGGACTCGATACTGAAGCCAAGTTTTGCTGCAAAGCGGGCGACGCGCAAGAGACGTACCGGGTCTTCCCGAAAGCGAGTTTCTGGATCGCCAATAATACGGATAACTTTGGCATCCATATCGTCTATGCCATTGGTGAAGTCGTGGATGCTGTTGGTGCTGGGATCGTAATAGAGGGCATTGACGGTGAGATCCCGGCGTGACGCATCTTCTGCCACAGTGCCAAAGACATTGTCTCGGGTAAGCATGCCGCTATCGGTCTGCTGACGACGGTTTTTGCTGGTGGTCTGGCTGCTATTAGATCTAAAAGTGGTGACTTCAATAATTTCGCGGCTGAACTGCACATGGACGATTTGGAAGCGGCGGCCAATAATGCGCGAGCGGCGAAACAGTTCTTTGACTTCCCAGGGCTTGGCGCTGGTGGCGACGTCAAAATCTTTCGGTTTCAAACCAATAAGCAGGTCGCGTACACAGCCACCCACAACATAGGCTTCAAACCCGGCTTTCTGCAAAACGTCGACCACTTTATACGCGTCGCGATTGATCATATCCGCAGAAAGGCAGTGTTGGCCGTCACCAAAAATTTGGGGGCCAGAGGCGCTTTTTGAGGATTTATCTCGTTGGAAAAACTTACTTATGCGTTTCAGCATTAAGTGATTGCCGATTAGGTTGTTATTAGACCCTAGAGTTTAACAGAGGAAACATCTTCGCGGGAGACTAAAGCGACCTTTGATGGCACTTAGTCGCTGTGCAGCTCATCGCCCTTTTTACGACTGATGCCGAGTTTATTGCGCCGCTCCCAGAGGCTCTTGCGGCTGATGCCGAGTTTCTTGGCGAGATCTGTCTCGCTCATATTCTCCTGGTTTTCCAGCACGAAACGAGTGAAGTAATCTTCCAGTGACAAACCTGCTGGGGCGTCATAATTCTGGGTGATACTTTGATCAACTGTTAGGGCACTGCTATGCCTTGTGATTTGCTGTGGTCTTGGGGTCATTTCACCAAGTCCTAAAAGTTCAGCATCGATTGGCTCCCCAGGGGAGGCGAGAATAACGGCCTGTTGCAAAGTGTTTTTTAACTGTCGCAGATTGCCGGGCCACTGATGATCGACCAGTGCTTGGGTGGCTTCTTCAGTTAATCCCGAGCTGGCATCATCAAGGTGCATGAGGATTGCCTGGGCAATGGACGGGATATCAGTAATCCGTTGACGCAGAGTTGGCATGGCAATGCTGACAACAGCAATCTCATAGTAGAGATCTTTGCGAAATAGATTAGCCTGGCAGAGCTTTTCCAGATCCTGATCCGAGGAACAGATAAAGCGACATTGACTGGTTTGCATTGCCCTCAGTAACAGCGGTTGCATAGGAGCTGCCAATTCAGCGATATTATTGAGAAAAACGGTGGTGCTGGAACTGCTGGCATCGAGCTTACTGACAAGCTCAGGTTCTTTGATACCGGCACAGTTAATATTGATAAATCGTTGCCGAGTGGATTTTTTGCTGTTGTGTATAGCTGCTGCTAAAGCGGATTTGCCGCTGCCAGTTTCACCTTGAATCAGGATTGGCAGATCTGAGGCTGCGACTTTGGGAATCAGACGGGTGACTTTTTTAATCGCTTCACTGGATCCCAACAGTGCGATATCGCCCAGTGTTTTTGCCGCCACAGCTCGGTGTTTCGATGCGCTGAGAATACGGCGCACAGAGAGCAGCATCTCGTCGTGATCAAAGGGCTTGGATATATAGTCCACAGCGCCCTGACGCATGGTGTCGACCGCTGAGCGCAGGCTGGCATAGCTAGTCATAATTAGCACCGGCACTGGATCGACCATTTTAATCAGATCGGTTCCAAGCTGTCCTGGCAGGCGCAGGTCGCTAATAATCAGGGC
This sequence comes from uncultured Pseudomonadales bacterium, assembly GCA_963968025.1. Taxonomy (GTDB): domain Bacteria; phylum Pseudomonadota; class Gammaproteobacteria; order Pseudomonadales; family Porticoccaceae; genus HTCC2207. The sequence goes on from CAXAFJ010000035.1 coordinate 10,515, forward strand.
AAAGTCATTAAAGTCAAAACTGTCCGTTGCAGCTTTGATGCTGACAGCATCGCTGACCAGATAATCGTGGCGCTCGAGCAGCTTGCGCAGAGAGACGCGAATAATTTCTTCGTCTTCGACGATCAGAATTTGATCTCTGTGGGGGGCGTTACTCATAGGCGTTTTGCTTGATCTCGATGATACGTCATATTGTTACCTTGAAGCACTGCCGGCACAAGCGGCAATGGCTGCTTAGTTGCCGCTAATGATGATTAATTTTTATTCAGATCAAACAATAATTCCGCGGTGGTGCCGCGGTCACTATTGATTGCAGGACTCGAGATATTGATTTCACCGCCGAGATTTTTAACCAAATTAAACACCATCCAGAGTCCCAAACCGGTGCCTTCGCCGGGCTCTTTTGAGGTAACAAAGGGTTCGAAGAGCTGATCTTTGATCGGCTCGGCAATACCACTGCCCTGATCGCTGATCATGATTCTCAATTTTGACCCATCGGGCTCACAGCTAATCTCAATGGGGCTGTTGTCAGTAGTGGCGTCACGGGCATTGCCCAATAGATTGAGAAAGATCTGCACCAGCTGGCGATGGTCACTGATGATTTGTATATTGGGATCCACCAGGCAGACAAACTGTTCCTTGGGCTGATCTTTGGCCAAGCTTAGTATTTGGATCGCTTCCTCGGCAGCATAGCTGACGGCAACCGGCTGCTGTTGATCATGGTAGGTTTGCTCGCCGCGGGAAAAATTAATCAGCGACTGCACGATCGTGCTAATGCGATCGGTCTGGGAGAGAATCAGCTCTGCCGAGGTTTCAATTTCTGCGGCTTCGGTTTCATGTTGCAAATTCTGGGCGATACAGGCGATTCCGGTTACCGGATTGCCAATCTCATGGGCAACCCCCGCGGCCAGTCGTCCCACCGATGCGAGACGTTCATTGTTGATATAGTTTTGCACTAACAGGACTGATTTGGTCTGATCTTCCACCAGCAATATCAAGTCATCGTCAGCACTGATCGGGGTGGACCGTTGCAGGCCAAACCATTGGCTTTTACCCGCCACTCCTAGTTCTATACTGTCTTTGCTGGTGTCGCCTTCCTCTAAGAATGTCCGGATAACCGCGTGCCAGGGCTCGGGCAGATCGCCAACCAAACTGCCGGCGACGCTTTCCCCATCGATGCCGGTGTAGCGCGCCATGGTGCTGTTCCATTTGATAATCTCGCCACCCTGCCCGAGGGCAATAATACCAATTGGCAAGTTATCGAGAATCTCGCGGTGATGCATGCGCAGCTTGTTGAGCTCGCTGGCAATACCGGTGAGGCGATCCCCTTCGATGGCGAGTACCGATTCGATCTGATAGATATCGTCGGGCTCCGGGCGCGCTGGGGTCAGCAGCGGCAGTGTCTCTTCCATCATTTTATAGGCGGCCAACACACCAAAGTTGAGTGTCAGTGAGGAGTAGAGACTGTCGCGCAGTTTACGCAGCGCGGCAGGTCGGGTTTCGCTGCGCTCGAGACCCAGTTTGTTGAGCGCTCGGTCGATCTCCATATCGGCTTCGCTGCCGAGCAATTTGCGCAGGCTGACCAGCATCTGTTCGACCGAATTGTGGCTCAGCTGGACTCGGGCGGGAATATAAATATTGTCGACCATACAGAGTCGGGCAAAGGACTGCTGCTCTTTATCCATGGGGCTGAGTATGGAAAAAACCGTGCACAGAAAAATATTCACCATCAGTGCTTCGAAGGCCCAGGTCTGCCAGTTTTCCATGCCAAAGATTAGCACTCGGTCGATTCCCGGGGGCTGCCAGCTCCAATCGCCAAATAGCGTCGGTAGGGCCAGTGTTACCAACCACACAGAGATTCCCCCAAGCAGCCCGGCGATCACGCCATTGCGATTGATTTTGGGCAGATATATGGCTGCCAGCATAGCCGGCGTTAACTGTGCCAGTCCGGCAAAACCAACAAGGTAGAGATCGGTGATGCTGCGGGCTTTGATTATATTGCTGAGCACTGCGCAGAGGATAATCAGTGCGGTTGAAATCAGCAGCAGGCGCAGATTGATCCAGCGGTTTAACTGGGGCTGCCTATGCAGGGCTTTGGTCGGCAAGACAAAACTATTGAGCACCATTTTGGCCAGCATGGTCGACATATTGCACAGCAGGGCAATGGCCACCAGCACAATACTGGCGGCGCTGAGTCCGGCGATCACTGGGCGTTGGATAAGCGCGGGAATGGCAAGCAGATAGTTTTGCAATGGCGATGCAGACTGCACCGCGATGCCCGACCACAGAAGTGGAAAGATGGTAATGCTGGCCACCAGCATTAACAGCGGATAGGCCCAGGCACTGATGCCAACCTGGTTATCGGAAATATGCTCAGAGATCACGATACTGAAGTTCACCGGCAGGGCAAAACTGGCGGCAAGGAAAATAACAAACAGACTGTAGGACGAGTCCATGCGCTGAACGATCAGCCGCTGGCCACTGTTGACCACCCACTGATTCATTTCGCTGATGCTGCCAAAGATCGATTCAACCGAGACTAAGGCTGAGATAACCAGTGCCGAGAGCAGTAAAAACCCTGCTGCCGCCATCACCCAGCGGAGGCTGCGGGCCATGCCCTGCTTAATCGCGTTCCAGTTGATAATGACAATGGTAGCGACGATAACCAGACCAAATACCCATTGCTTGTCTTCGAAGAGAAAGTTGTAGACCGATGACAGTGCCAAAAACTGAGCCAGGAGCAGGGGAATGGAGACAATGATCAGACTGCTGCAGGCAATCGCGGCGATGGCTTTGCCGCGGAAGCGAAAGGTCAAAAAATCCACCAGTGAGGCAAAGCGAATAATTTTATTGAGCCTGCGGATCGGGTAAAAGATCAGCGGTGAGAAAAGAAACACCATGGTGAAGGCGAACAGTGCCAAGACCACGCTAAAGCCATAGCGACCGGCCATTTCGATGGTACCTGTGGCCAATAGCGCGCCAGTGCCGGCAAATAGCGCCAGCACCAAAATCAGGTTTTGGCTGATGGCGCCACCGTATACCGCCAAAAGGTAGGAGCCCAGGGCGCTGGCAAGCAAGAAGCCAATGGCGATAATGGCAATATCAAGACTCATTGAATTTCCTGTGACGCTGCAATATATAGGCGGCGAAAACAATTAGCGCCCAGACCACAAAAGGCCTAAACCAGCTGCCCTGAGGTTCCACGGCCCAGCGTGATGCCAGCGGCATGGCGACGCTGCTGAGAAAGATTAAAACCGCAACTAATCGGTAGTTAAGCATATGTGAGCTCGTTGATAAGGCATATAAGTAAGTTGACCGCGATGGTATGCAAGCTTGCCTGGCAAAGCAAACTGGCTATTGAGTTCGAGGGCTGTTGAACTCGAGAGCTATTGAATTTGAGAGCTATTCGTTTCTAAGGCTTAAGCCGCGCCCGGTGCTGCAATTTCCGCTGTCTTCGGGATGCTGGCCATTGACCAGTTGGCGATGGCCCAGCTGAGAATGGTTTCTTTTGGCTCAGTTTGCAGCCCTACCGGGGGTGACTGTTGTAGCCAGTCGAGCGCTAGCCAGAGATTGCTGGATTCATCTCCTGGAATTAAAGCTGGCGCGTGATTTTGTTTGCTGAGCTTTTGTCCCTCGCTATTCACCGCCAAGGGAAGATGACCTAGCTGTATTGCTGCGATCTGCTCTGCACTAGCGCCGAGACAGCGCTGCAGATAGAGCTGTCTGGGGGTCGAACTGAGCAGGTCAGCACCGCGAATGATATGGCTGATATTTTGAAACTGATCGTCCACGGTGACCGCCAGTTGGTAGGAAAACAGCCCGTCTCGGCGCTTGATCACAAAGTCACCAACCTCATTGGCCAAGCTTTGGCGGAAATCACCCATCACCAGATCATCAAAAGCGATTATTGAATCATTGTTATCTTCAGGCAGGCGCAGACGCGTAGCTGATCCTGAGCCGACTTGGCGTTGGCGACAGTGGCCGTCGTAAATGCCACCGAGCTCGGCGACCCGTTGTCGGTTGCAGTCACAGCTAAAAGTCAGACCATTATTTTGTAATTGCACCAAGGCTGCGTTATAGGCTTCGCTGCGTTGGCTTTGATAGAGCAGATCGCCATCCCAGAGCAAACCGTGAGATTCGAGCTGTTTGAGTATGGTTGTGGTGGAGCCTGGAATTTCCCGAGGTGGGTCTATATCTTCGATTCTCACCAGCCACTGGCCCTGGTGATGACGGGCGTCGAGATAACTGGCTAGAGCACAGGCCAAGGAACCAAAGTGAAGCGGCCCGGTGGGCGAGGGTGCGAAGCGGCCAATATAGGCTGAGGGTTTCATCGATTAACCCGATTCAGTCTGCTAAACCCTTGATGCCGGAAGTTGACGGCATCAAGGGTTTAGCAGCTGAGCCGATGGCTATTTAGCCACCGGTGATCTGTCTTTCTTTGATTTCATCAAGCGTTTTGCAGTCGACGCAGAGGTCGGCTGTAGGACGCGCTTCGAGTCGGCGAATACCGATATCGACGCCGCACTGATCGCAGAAGCCGTAGTCGTCTTCTTCAACGCGGACCAACGTCTTGTCGATTTTCTTGATCAGCTTGCGCTCGCGGTCGCGGGTGCGCAGTTCAAGACTGAATTCTTCTTCTTGGGTGGCGCGGTCGGCAGGATCGGGAAAATTCGCTGCTTCGTCTTTCATATGCATTACAGTGCGATCAACTTCTTCCATCAGTTCACGGCGCCATGCCTTGAGGATGTTTTTGAAGTGCTCACGCTGCTTTTCATTCATGTACTCTTCATTTTTAATCTCTACATAAGGAGAGAGACCATGAAGGGTTGCCGATCCAGCGGTAGCTGTCTTAGCTTTTGTTTTTGCTGTTGCCATATTAAAGTCCACAGTTAAATTTCAGACCCCAAATTACAGGACAGGCGTTTATAGAGATATTGGGCCAATTTTTCAAGTGAAATTTGTGTTTGGCGGCTATAAAACTCTTTTTATCCGCATCTGGGGTCAATTAAGCGTCACATTGGCGCGCGTGCACTAAAACAAGTTGCTGTGAGCGTAAGGATTCCAGAGGCTGAAAATTTTTTACACCTTCTATTAATAACATAAACGGCTAATATTGCCACTTTACTACGGAAAAATAATGATCCGATGTATATAACTCCCGCTCTGTTATCCGGCACCTTTATCAAGCGCTATAAACGCTTCTTTACCGATATCTGCACTGTCGATGGCGATGTGATTACGGTGCATTGCCCGAATACTGGTTCAATGAAAAATTGTCAGGTGGAGGGCTCGCCCTGTTGGTACTCTCTGTCGAATAATCCCAAGCGCAAGTTGGCCGGCACTTTAGAAGTTGTCACCAGTGCCTTTGGCAATTTGGCGGGGGTCAATACCGGTCGGCCCAATCATCTGGTACGGGAGGCGATTGAGAATGATCTGATTCCGGAGTTGCGCGGTTACAGCAATTTGCGCACTGAGGTTCGTTATGGCGAGGAGAAAAGTCGTATCGATCTACTGTTAGAGAATGAGGGCTCCGAGGACCCTGAGGCTGGCGGTGCAAGCTCCCGCTGTTACGTTGAAGTAAAAAACGTCACCTTGGATTGCGGCGATGGCCGCGCTCAGTTTCCCGATTCAGTGACCACTCGTGGCAGCAAACATCTGCGTGAACTGATGGCCATGGTGGCCGCCGGTCATCGTGCGGTACTGTTTTTCTGCGTGCAGTTGAGCGGTGTTAAAGAGGTCTCGGTGGCGGCTCATATTGATCCGGTTTATGCCGAGACCCTAACAATGGCAATTGCCGCCGGGGTTGAGGTGATCGTCTGGCAGGCGGATATGACTGACAGCTGTATTAGCCTGCAGCGGCCTTTAAAGAGCAGCTTTCATGGCTAGGGCTCTAGTCGAGATCTCGCAGTGCTGCTTCGCGCAAGTTAATCAGACGCGCCGGCAGTGGCTGATCAGCGGCGATAAAATAGTGATCGCCATCTTGTTTTAGGGCAATTTTTGATAGGTGGTCGCCGACACAGGGCCCGCCAATACATTCGCCGCTGTCAATCTGAAACAGTGCGCCGTGGGCAGAGCACTGCAGCAGTGCGCCATCTAAATCGAGAAATTTCCCCGGCATCCAGTTCAGTGGAATGCCCATATGTGGGCAGCTATTCCAGTAGGCATGGAGTTGATTATCCTGGCGAATAGCAAACAGCTTGCGCTCATCAATTTCCAGTTCGATGCTCTGCAACTCTTCCAAGTCTCCGAGTCGGCAGACAAAATAATCCCGCTCAACTAGCTGTTGCTGACTATTGTCCAAAGCGCAGCGCCTCAATTCGTTCTTCAAGTGGTGGGTGAGTCATAAACAGTCTCGAGGATCGACGCTTCCAGCCGGAAGAGATGCCGAAGGCGGTCATGGTGTCGGGCATCTGATTTTCAACCTGAGCCGCGCTCTCCTGTTGTAGCCGTTGCAGCGCCTTGATCATCGCACCGCGTCCAGCCAGTGAGGCACCTGCGGCATCGGCATAAAATTCACGGCGGCGAGAGAACCAGAGCACGATAGTTGAGGCGAGAATGCCGAGAAAAATTTCCGCAATAATGGTCGTAATCCAATAGCCCAAGCCCAGACCGCGCTGGTTTTTTAGCACTACGCGATCGACAAAAAAGCCGATCAGGCGGGCAAAGAACATCACAAAGGTATTGACCACGCCCTGAACCAAACTCAGGGTAATCATATCGCCATTGGCCACATGGCCGATTTCATGGGCCAGCACCGCGCGGGCTTCGTCTCGATCAAAGCGGGCTAAAAGCCCAGCACTGACAGCCACCAGAGCGTTGTTGCGATTCCAGCCGGTGGCAAAGGCATTTGACTGCTGGGCCGGGAAGATCCCCACTTCAGGCATGCCGATATGCGCTTTTTTGGCCAGCTCTGCCACGGTGGTTACCAACCAGCGTTCCTGCTCAGTCTCGGGCTGCTTAATGATTTTTGTCTTGGTGGACATCTTGGCCATAAATTTCGACAGCAGCAGCGAGATAAAGGAACCGATAAAGCCAAATACTGCACAGAATATCAACAGTGAGGTTAGATTGAGATCGACGCCATTATCGGCGAGTATGCTGTTGATCCCAAGCAGACTCAGGGAGATGCTGGCAACAAAAATAATTGCCAGGTTGGTTAGCAAAAACAAACCTATCCTTAACACGTGAAGTACCTCTTTAGATTGCTGTTGGCTGAATGGTCTATGAGTCTATAGTTGAGGCCAAAGCCCCAGATTTCAATACTACTCAGCATTTTATGTCAAAGTGGATGAACAAAGTACTCTCTCGAAGAGCAAATGCTCCTTTACTTATAGGTTGCCCCGCAGGTATAAACGCTGTTATGCACGATCATTCTAATATTGACAGAGAGCGCCTAACCGGCAGCACCGAGAGCCATTTAGTGAAATGGCCTGGCCTGCTGGCGGATGCCGCTTCTGGTGGCGAACCCGCTGTGCCATCGTCCAGCACCTTGCTGGTCCACGAGTCAGTAGTAGATCCCCTGACAGCGCTCTGTGTGCAAGCTGCGAAGCGGGGGTTTGATCTGCGACTCTGCAGCAGCTTTCGCAGCTTTGATCGACAGTTAACAATCTGGAACGACAAAATCACTGGGCTGCGTCCAGTCTACGATGACAGTGGCACGCGGGTGGATTTAACTCAGCTCAGTGACTGGCAGCAGGTTCAGGCGGTGATGCGCTGGTCTGCCTTACCCGGTGCTTCTCGCCATCACTGGGGGACAGATTTTGATATCTATGATGCCGCTGCGGTGGATGCCAGCTATCAAATTCAGCTGGTACCTGAAGAGGTCGAGGGCAGCGGGGTGTTCGCCCCATTGCATGATTGGCTGGATACTTCGGTGTTAGCTAGGGCTGGTTTTTATCGACCCTATGCACAGGATTATGGCGGCATTGCCCCGGAACGCTGGCATATCAGCTATCGGCCAGTGGCAGACAGCTATGCTGCACAGTTGACCGTTGAGGTTCTCGCTGAGCGACTGAACCGTGCAGATATTATTCACAAAGAGACCGTTTTGGCGCATCTGGATGAGCTTTTTCAGCGTTATATTTGTGTTAGTGGCGGGTGATTAAAGGCTGGGTATTGAAGCGCTGGATGATTAAGGCTCAAAAGCTTGAGATTCAAATAATTAATAGGAAAGATAATAGATGATTGCGAACGACCCGCTGTGGGAAATGATATGCACTGAAGCGCGCGACACAGCAGCTCAAGAGCCCTTGATGAGCGGATTTATTGACGCCGCGATTCTGTGCCAGCACAGTTTACAGCAGGCGCTTTGCTTTAATTTGTCTCAGCAAATGCACAGTTCGGTGATGTCCGCCGCGGCTGTTGCCGAGGTTTTGGCTGAGGCAATGGACAGCGATGGCTCAATCTGTGATGCAGCGCGCACTGATATCCATGCCTGTTTCGATCGCGATCCTGCCTGTGATAACCATTTTATGCCTATACTTTATTTTAAGGGTTTCCAGGCTGTGCAGCTGTACCGAGTTTCCCATTGGCTGTGGCTTCAAGGGCGCAACCATTTGGCACTCTATTTACAGAGCCAAATATCCGAAGTGTTTGCCGTAGATATTCACCCCGGTGCCAAAATCGGCAGTGGCATTATGATTGACCACGCCACCGGCTTGGTGATTGGCGAAACTGCAATTGTTGGTGACGATGTATCGATTTTGCATTCGGTGACACTCGGCGGCAGTGGCTGTATTAAAGGCAGTCGCCACCCAACCATAGGCAATGGTGTAATGATTTCTGCCGGTGCCAAGATTCTCGGCAATGTTGTGGTGGGGGACGGAGTAAAAATTGGTGCCGGTAGTTTGGTACTTGAGTCAGTGCCGGCCCATGTCACAGTAGCTGGCGTACCGGCCAAAATTGTTGGCGCGCCGAGAGAGGCAGCGCCGGCCTTGGAGATGGATCAGTATCTCAGGTAGCCGGTAGCCGGTAGCCTGTAGCCAGTAGCCTGT
>CAXAFJ010000036.1:0-19348 GCA_963968025.1 uncultured Pseudomonadales bacterium
GTATGAGTGATTTTCTGCCAAAACCCCTTAGCCTGGCCGGGCTGCGTGAAAAGCTGGCGGTCTGGTATGGAGATGAACCTGAGGTCGATAAAGACCTAAATGGAGAACTAAATAGAGAGCAGGGCCGAGAATTAACCGCAGAGCAAGGTGATCCCGAGAATAAGTCTGCAGCCCTAGTCCAGCATCCCGCTGCCCAATACGCTGGCCTAAGTTATGACGTCAAGGTGATTGCTTCCCTGCGAGAGGCAGTGGGTGAGGTGGTGTCATCTATGATTTCCGCCTTCATTGAAGATACCCCGATCTATATCGGCAAGTTGGGCGCTGCCGTTGCCGAGCGCAATGTCCGCCAGGTACGTGATATGGCCCACACTATCAGAGGCAGTGCAGCCAATTTTGGCGCCACGGAACTGGTCGCCGCAAGCAAGTTACTGGAAGATGACGCGACCGGTGAAAATCTTGTTAATAGCGAGCAGCTGTTAAAGAGAATTTCACTGACCTTTGAAATCCTGGCCAATGATCTTAAGCAGGAGGTTTCTTTAGACTCAGAGACCACCAAGGTTCCCTTTAAAAACGAAAAATACAACAATATCCTCGTTGTCGATGATGATCGTACCGTGCGCATGGCGCTGGTTGACGCCTTTACCCGTGAAAACTATGAGGTCGAAGAAGCCAAAAATGGCATGCAAGCGTTAAATATCTGTAAACGCCATATGCCTGATCTGGTGCTGATGGATGCGGTAATGCCCGAGTTGGATGGTTTTGATGCCTGCCAAATGATTCGTGAGCTGCCCCATGGCAGTGATATTCCGGTTCTGATGATCACCGCCTTGGATGATGAACAGTCGATTATTCGCGCCTTTTCCTCAGGGGCCACGGACTATGTCTCCAAGCCGATTAATTTCTCGGTGATCAAGCAGCGTGTGGCGCGGCTGATCAAGGCCAACAAAGCTGAGCAGGACGTTAAAAAACTCGCCTACCACGGTCCATTTACCGGCCTGCCCAATCGCACTTATTTGAAGCAGCAGCTGAATGTGACAGTCAATCGTGCCGCCACCGAGAATCAGCGCTTTGCGATTTTATTTCTCGATCTGGATCGCTTTAAAATGATCAATGACACCCTCGGTCATGATGCCGGGTACCTGTTGCTCAAGGCCGTGGCCGATCGCATTCGCCACTGCGTTCGTGAAAATGACTTTGTCGCGCGCCTCGGCGGCGACGAATTCACCGTGGTACTGGAAAATATTGCCAGCCTCGATGGCGCATCCAGTGTTGCTGAAAAAATCTGTCGTTCGGTGGCGCGGCCCTTTGGTTTTATGCAGCAGAAAATGTTTGTCACCACCAGTATCGGCATCTCTATTTTCCCCGATGATGGCGAAGACGTCAGCGCTCTGATCAAGCATGCGGATTCGGCAATGTTCCGGGCCAAGGAAAAGCGCAATGACTTCTGTTTCTATGAACGCGGCATGGAAGCGGAGATAGCCAAACGCCTCAAGTTAGAGCAGGAGCTGGGCAAGGCCATCGAAAGCGATCAGCTGGTGTTGCACTATCAGCCAAAGATCGACTTTAAGACTGGCGACCTAGTGGGTGCCGAAGCCTTGGTGCGCTGGGAACATCCGCTTAAAGGGCTGGTTCCACCGGATGTGTTTATTCCCCTGGCCGGGGAGAGCGGACTGATTAACCCACTCACCGACTGGGTGTTGGAAAATGTCGCCATGCAACTTAAGCGCTGGCTCGATCAGGGGCACAGCCTGGTCCTCACGGTAAATCTGTCGGTCAAGGATCTGGTGCAGGAGGATCTGCACACCAAGTTAGAAGATTTAATCAAGCGCAATGATTTGCCGAAAAATGTTCTGGAACTGGAGATCACTGAGAGCACCCTGATGGATCATCCAGAATTGATGATTAAAGAGCTGAATAAAATCAAAAAAATGGGTATCACCGTCGCCGTAGATGATTTTGGTAGCGGCTACTCATCGTTAAATTATCTTAAGAAATTGCCCGTTGATGTATTGAAAATTGACCGCTCGTTTATTTCTGATATTGAGTCGGACCCAAATGATAGCGCCATTGTCGCCGGTATTATTGCTCTGGCAAACAACCTCGGGATGAGCACAGTTGCTGAGGGTGTGGAAACTGAGCTCCAGCGCTATATATTGGAGCAACTCGGCTGCGACAGTTTTCAGGGCTACCTAGTCAGCAAGCCGATACCGCCGGAGCTATTTGCCGAGCAGTTTTTAAGCCCTGAAAAGGTGATCTAAATTCACCCCTCAGGGCTCTGCTATGTGATAATGCCGCCATTATTCAGAGCCAGATATTTTCATGAGCGACTACCTTAGCATTCACCCGGAAAATCCCCAGCAGCGACTGATCGCTAAAGCTGCCGAGATCGTCCGCAAAGGCGGCGTTATTGTCTATCCCACCGACTCGGTCTATGCCATTGGCTGCCATATTGGCGACAAGCAGGCAATGGACCGTATTCGTGCTATCCGGCTGCTGGACAAAAATCATAATTTCACCCTGATGTGCCGAGATCTCTCCGAACTTGCCAGCTATGCCCGTGTCGATAACAGCGCCTTTCGCAGTCTTAAAGCGCACAGCCCAGGGCCCTTCACCTTTATCTTGCCCGCCACCTCCGAAGTGCCGCGGCGGCTGATGCACCCGAAGCGTAAAACCATTGGTTTGCGTGTACCGGACAGCCCCATTGCTCAGGCTCTTTTAGCCGAGTTGGGCGAGCCGATGATGAGCGTGACGCTGATTATGACTGGCGATGAGTACCCGCTCTCTGACCCCTACGATATCCGCAGCGCTCTTGAAGCCCATGTGGATGTGTTAATTGACGGTGGTCACTGTGGCCTTGAGCCGACCACCGTTGTCGATATGACCGGCCCGGTGCCAGAGATCACCCGTCAGGGTATGGGCGATTTCGCCGCTTAATGGATAATCATGATGGCCTCAGAGGTCATTGCGGTTATAATTGCGGCAAATAAATAATTGAGCTCCACTGTGACCAACGAAGCCACTTCTCTGCAGCAACAGCCCCCAGAAGACGACAGCAGCAGTGCTGTTAGTTTGGGTGATGCCATCTCTAATGAAGTGCCAGTTGAAGTGCCAGCCGAGGCGCCTGTTGAAACCGCAGAGGCTCTAGATGTCACTGAAGCTGAAGGCCAGCCGCTAAATCCCTCACAGTCTGAAATGCCTTTCGCCGTGGTTCAGGGCAAAGAGCTGAACATCATGCCGAAGGATCTGTATATTCCGCCGGATGCTCTGGAAGTCTTTCTTGAAGCCTTTGAGGGACCCTTGGATCTGTTGCTGTATTTAATTCGCCGTCAGAATCTCGATATTCTCGAGATCAATGTGGCTGAAATTACCCGGCAGTACATGGGCTATATCGGCCTCATGGAATCGATCCAGTTGGAATTGGCAGCGGAATACTTGGTCATGGCGGCCATGCTCGCGGAAATTAAATCGCGCATGTTACTGCCCCGACAGGTGATGGATGAAGAGGGTGAGGAAGATCCCCGCGCTGAACTGATTCGTCGACTGCAGGAATATGAACGGTTTAAAAAAGCCGCCGACGATATTGATGAAATGCCACGCCTCGGGCGGGATATTCATCAGGCCTCGGCCCATGCCCCAGAGCGCAACCAGGAAGTTCAGCACCCAGAGGTGGATATGCGCGAACTGTTGACCGCCCTAGCTGAAGTATTGCGGCGTGCCGATATGTTTGAAAATCACCAGGTGCAGATGGAAAAGCTCTCCACCAGAGAGCGTATGACACATGTTTTGGAAGCTCTACGCGGTGAGCAATTTGTACCCTTCGTAAGCCTGTTTAAAAGCTCCGAGGGCAAACTTGGCGTAGTGGTGACCTTCCTTGCCATTATGGAACTGATCAAAGAGTCATTGGTTGAAATCGTCCAGAGCGAAACCTTTGGCCCCATACACGTTAAAGCTAGAACCTCATGAATGCTGAACTGATTAAAAAAATTGTTGAAGGCGCGCTGTTAGCCGCGGGCAAGCCAATGGATATAGCCCGCATCGAAGGTCTCTTCGACGATGACGAGCGTCCGCCTAGAGACCAGATTAAAGCGGCATTGGAAGAAGTCGAAGCCGACTGTCGCGGTCGCGGTTTTGAGTTAAAGCAGACTGCCAGCGGTTACCGTTTTCAAGTGCGTCAAGATCTTGCCGAATGGGTCAATCGCCTGTGGTCGGAGAAGCCCAAGCGCTACTCCAGGGCCATGCTTGAGACCATGGCTCTGATCGCCTATCGCCAGCCTCTGACCCGCGGTGATATCGAACAGGTACGCGGTGTTGCCGTGAGTTCTGACACCATCAGAACATTGCAGGAGCGCGACTGGGTTCGAGTTGTGGGTTTCCGTGATGTGCCGGGTAAGCCCGCGCTCTATGCCACCACCAAAAATTTCCTCGATTACTTTAATATTAAAAGTCTCGAGCAGCTGCCAGCCCTGAGTGAAATTAAAGACTTTGCCGAGCTGGATCCAGAGTTGGAATTGGCGCTCTCAGGTAATAAGCCTGAACTAGTCGCGGCCAATGATGAAGAGCAGGGTGCAGACCTTGGTGACAGCGAAAACTTTAGCCTCGACCAAGAAGTTGATGGCCAGAATGCGATTAATGATGCTTTTAATGACACAGCTCTCAATAACACAGCTCTCAATAACACCGCTCTCAATGACATAAGTCTTAACGACAGCACCGATGATGACAACCCTCTTAACCCATTAGACGATAACCAAAGTCTAAACTCCGACGACCAGGTGAGCAGTTCAAACCATGAGTGAAAAATTACAGAAAGTATTGGCTACTGCAGGATTGGGATCGCGTCGCGAGCTCGAGAAGTGGATCTCCGCAGGCCGAGTTTCAGTCAATGGTTCAACGGCCAAACTGGGTGATCGCGCTGTCCCCGAGGACCGTATTTTGGTCGATGGGCGATTGGTTAAAATTGTTACCGACGACAGCCCCCGCGTGCTGATGTATAGCAAGCCGGAAGGGGAAGTCTGCACCACCTCCGATCCCGATGGTCGCCCCACCGTATTTGACCGTCTGCCGCGCCTAGCGCGTGGCCGCTGGATCGCTATTGGCCGTCTCGATATCAACACCAGTGGTCTGCTGCTGTTTACCAACCACGGTGAACTGGCTAACCGCCTGATGCATCCCTCCTATGAAGTGCAGCGCGAGTATATGGCGCGTATTCACGGTGAGGTGGACGAAGCGATGATCAAGCGCCTCACTGAAGGCGTTGTCCTCGAAGATGGTGTTGCCAGTTTTAAGAGTGTTAAAGCCCAGCACGCCCGTAGCTCCGAAGATGTGGGTGGGCGCAATCGCTGGTTTAAAGTGATTCTGGCCGAGGGCCGTACCCGTGAAGTGCGCCGACTTTGGGAATCTCAGGAAGTGGAAGTTAACCGTCTTAAGCGCATTAGTTATGGCCCCATTGAACTGCCGTCGATTGTGCGTCGTTCAGATTTTCTTGAGTTGGATCCCAAGCAGGTAGTGTCCCTGTTTAAAGCGGTTGCCCTGCATCCGCCGAGATTCAGCGAAAAGCATGTATTGAAAGATATGCGCGAGCGCAAAGAAAGGAAGTTGCGTGCCCGAGGTAATACCTGGAAGTAGCCTAGGCTACTTTTAGGCTGTCCTATCTAAAGGCTCAAAGGCTCAAAGCTATCTATCGCTGGGGTTGCGCATCGATAGACTGGCCGTTGACTGCCGCACTGTCGGCGCCGAGCAGATACAAATAAGTTGGCATAATCTGCTCGGGGGTAGCCACTGTGCTGGGGTTTTCCGCCGGGAAAGCCTGCATGCGCATACTGGTGCCGGTGGCGCCAGGATTGATCGCATTGACCCGCACCGAACCCAAACCCTCTAGTTCCGATCCCCAGAGCTGAACCATGCCTTCCACGGCGAACTTCGATACCGCATAAGCTCCCCAAAATGAACGGCCCACTCGTCCTACGCTGGATGTGGTGAAAACCACCGAAGCGCTATCGGACTTTTCCAGCACAGGCATCAATGCCTGAGTCATCTGGAAAGCGGCGGTGACATTCACCTGCATCACCTTGTCCCACACGTCAGTGCGATAGTTGCTCATGGGGGTGCGCTGACCGAGAATGCCGGCGTTGTGTAGCAGTCCATCGAGACGACCAAACTGCTCGTCCAGTTGGTTGCTGAGAGTATTGTAATCATCGCTGCTGGCACCCTCGAGATCGATGGGGTAGATCACCGGCTCAGCGCCGCCACTGGCGACGATGCTGTCATAGACCTGTTCTAATTTAGCGACGGTGCGGCCCGCCAGAATCACTGTGGCACCATGCTTTGCACAATGCAGCGCCGCGGTCTTGCCAATGCCATCACCGGCACCTGTAATCATAATTACCCGGTCTGCGAGTAACATCTCAGGGGCTTGATAGGCGGCGATTTCGACATTGGATAGCATAATCTTTACTCTTCTTAAATCAAGGTGATGGTGTTTTTTATCTCAGGTTTTAGGTGGCGAACAGCAGCGAGTGCAACTGTTTAGATTGATCGACAATCCAATCTGCCTGCCAGTCAGCAATCACCTGACCCGCTTCAATATAGCCCCAGGCGGCAGCAATATTGCGTGTACCCGCAGCGCGACCGGCGTCGATATCTCTCACATGGTCGCCCACATAGAGGCAGTCTTCGGGTGCCGTGGAAATTTCTTTACAGGCCAACAATATGGCTTCCGGATGGGGTTTTGGCAGGGTCACATGATCGGGGCAAATAACCGTTGCTGCGCCCTCCATTAAACCCAGCTGAACCAGTGCCGCCTCGGTGTAGCGCCAGGGCTTATTGGTCACAATTCCCCAGGGGATATCCCGTGCATGGCACTCATCGAGCACCTCTTGCAGCCCTTCATAGAGTGCGGTTTTATCCGCTAAGTTGGCAAAATACAGCTCGAGAAACTCTTCTCGCAACGACTCAAACTGGGCGTGGTCTGGGTCCATATTAAAGCCACTTTTAATCAAGCCTATGGAGCCATTAGTCACGCTTGTGCGAATCGCAGAATCCGGCAGCGCCTCACGACCATGGTGTGCCAGTTGCGTATTTAACGCGGTGACAAAGTCGGGGGCTGTATCTAACAATGTGCCATCCAAGTCGAATAGCAGGGCCTTAAAGTCGAGCATAGGAGAGTCCGTTATGCGGGCTTGCGCGCGCAAATCATATAATTAACATCGACATCGGTTTCAGTCAGGCGATAGGTTTTCGTGATCGGGTTATAGGTCAGGCCGGTCATCTGGTCGAGCTCTAGGCCAACGTCACGGATCCACTTGCCCAACTCGGCGGGGCGAATAAACTTGCCGTATTCATGGGTGCCCTTGGGCAGCATGCGCAGTACATATTCAACACCAATAATCGCCAGCAGGTAGGCCTTCGGATTGCGGTTAATCGTCGAGAAAAACAATGTGCCCCCGGGCTTGGTCATGGCCGCACAGGCGCGCACTACTGAACTGGGGTCCGGCACATGCTCGAGCATTTCCAAGCAGGTCACTATATCGAACTGTTCTGGGTGGCTCTGAGCAAAATCTTCCGCAGTGGATTTTTGGTAGTCCACTTCGACGCCAGACTCGAGTTTGTGCAGCTCTCCAACCGCCAGAGGTGCTTCACCCATATCTATACCGGTGACATGAGCGCCGCGCTGAGCCATGGCTTCGCAGAGAATACCGCCGCCACAGCCAACGTCTAAGACCTTTTGCTCGGCCACAGGTGCCAGCTTATCAATCCAGTTAGCGCGCAGGGGATTGATGTCGTGGAGTGGCTTAAACTCGCTATTGCGATCCCACCAGCGGCTCGCCAGCAGTTCAAACTTGGCCACTTCACTGGGGTCGACATTCATTGATGCGGTGTTTTCACTGTTGTTTGTTGGCATAGGGAATCGCTACCTAGGGTTTAAAATGATTAGTTAGGCTTTTAAATAGGCTTTTAAATCAGCTTTTAGTTAGGCCTTTAGTTAAAGAGGTTTTATCTGGTTACGCCAGGCATCGGCGCGGCGGATCAGGTTTTCTTCATCGAGAGTCACCAAACTGCGCTCTCGAAGCAGTGCCTTACCGGCCACCCAGCTGTGGGTTACCTGGCTGCCAGCATTGCAATAGACCAATTGAGAAGCGGGATTATACAGCGGTTTTTGACTCAGAGAGCTAATTTCCACGGCAATCATATCGGCACTCTTGCCCGCTTCGAGGCTGCCGATCTGATCGTCCCAGCCCAAGGCTTTGGCGCCGTTAATCGTCGCCATGCGCAGAGCGGCATGGGCATCCAGCACAGAGGCGTCATCGGCTACGGCTTTGGCTAACAGGGCCGCAGTCTTTAATTCACCAAACAGGTCGAGATCATTGTTGCTTGCGGCACCATCGGTGCCGATGGCGACATTGATACCAGCATCGATCAACTTGCCCACCGGGCAGAAGCCACTAGCGAGTTTTAAATTCGACTCAGGGCAGTGCACCACATGGCAATTATTGTCTTGAATCAGGCGAATATCGTTGTCGTCGATTTGCGTCATATGCACCAGCTGGGTCTGGGGCAGCAATACCCCCAAATCATCCAAGCGCTGCAATGGCCGGTTGCCATAGAGTTTTAGTGAGTCGGCAACTTCTTGGGCGGTTTCGTGGCAGTGAATATGCACCGCCATATCCAGCTCATTGGCGTAGGTGGCAATTCTGCGCAGGGTTTCATCACCCACGGTATAGGGCGCATGAGGAGCACAGGCAATTTTAATCAGCCCGTCGCCCTTGTAGCTGTCCCGCAGTTGCAGGCCCTTGTGAATATAGTCGTCTGGATCTTTGCCCCCGGCAGTGGGGAAGTTGAACACGGTAAAGCCAATTTGGCTGCGCATACCACTGCGCTGGACCTGCTCGGCCACGGTGTCGGCAAAAAAGTACATATCGGCAAAACAGGTGGTGCCGGTCTTGATCATTTCCGCCATGGCTAAATTGGTGCCGTCGGCAACAAACTCGGCGCTCAGTACTCGGGCCTCCACGGGCCAGATATGCTCTTCCAGCCAGGGCTGTAGTGGCAGGTCATCGGCGTAACCACGCAGCAGGCTCATGGCTGCATGACCGTGGGCATTGACCAGTCCAGGCATCAGAACATGGTCGGCCAAATCGACTACAGATGCGGCGTCAAATTTGCTCTTGGCCTCGGCCTGGGGATAAATGCCGACAATTTTTTGCTGGTCGATGGCCAGGGCGCAATGTTCAAACACCCGGTTCTCTGGAACCACCGGAATAATCCATCGGCTATTGATAAGTAAATCGATTTTTATGGGCTGCATAACGCCTCCTGAACGAAGGTTCGGAGTATACCGACTTTTTACCGCGGGTTAAGCTTTGGCGAGAGTTTCAGCTCAATAAAAGCGAGCCACTATGGGGATATGTATGGTAGAATTCAGGCCTTTAAATGGGCTGCTTTTGGCGCCTACTGGCACGCATTAATGACCGCATAAGATGGGTTGTTAGCGGATCTAAAATAATAGTGATAAAACTTCAGGGCGCGACGGAAACTTATGGGTGATTTAGCACAAGAAATTGTTCCGGTAAATATCGAAGACGAACTCAAGCAATCCTACCTAGCCTATGCCATGAGCGTGATTGTTGGCCGGGCACTGCCCGATGTCAGAGACGGGCTCAAGCCTGTGCATCGCCGCGCGCTGTTCGCCATGAGCGAGCTGGGCAACGACTGGAACAAAGCCTACAAGAAATCAGCCCGTGTTGTCGGCGACGTAATCGGTAAGTATCACCCCCACGGTGACTCGGCGGTCTACGAGACCATCGTACGTATGGCCCAGCCATTCTCACTGCGTTATATGCTGGTGGACGGTCAGGGTAACTTTGGTTCGGTGGATGGTGATTCTGCTGCTGCCATGCGTTACACCGAAATTCGTATGACCAAGATCGCCCATGCGCTGCTCGAAGATCTCGAGAAAGAAACTGTCGATTTTGTCCCCAACTATGATGAAACCGAACAGATTCCCCATGTTTTGCCGACTCGCATACCTAACCTGCTAGTCAATGGTTCCTCTGGTATTGCTGTGGGCATGGCGACCAATATTCCGCCCCACAACCTCACCGAAGTGGTTAAAGGTTGTCTGGCGATGATCGACAATCCAGATATTACTGTCGATGAGTTGATGGAATATATCCCAGGCCCCGACTTCCCCACAGCTGCAATTATCAACGGCAGAGCGGGCATCATTCAGGCCTATCGCACTGGACGTGGTCGCATCTATGTGCGCGCCAAAGCCAATATCGAAGTTCATGAAAAGACTCGTCGCGAAACGATTATCATCACCGAAATACCCTACCAGCTAAATAAGGCGCGCCTGATTGAGCGCATCGCCGAGCTGGTTAAAGAGAAGAAGCTTGAAGGTATCTCTGAGCTCCGTGATGAGTCGGATAAAGATGGTCTGCGGGTCGTAATCGAAATCAAGCGCACCGATGTGGGTGAAGTAGTACTGAACAATCTGTTTGCCCAGACTCAGTTGCAGAGCGTGTTTGGTATCAACGTTGTGGCACTGGTCGACGGTCAGCCAAAGATTCTCAATCTGCAGCAGCTGATTCACCACTTTTTGCGGCACCGCCGTGAAGTGGTTACACGCCGGACTATTTATCTGTTGAAAAAGGCCCGCGAGCGCGCCCATACATTGGAAGGCTTTGCCATTGCCCTGGCCAATATCGATGAAATTATTACCCTGATCAAGCAGTCGCCTACGGCTACTGAAGCCCGTGAAGCCCTTATTGCTCGCGGTTGGAATCCCGGTTCTGTGATTCAGATGCTCGATCGTGCTGGCTCGGAGGCGACACGTCCGGAGTGGCTCGAAGAGCAGTACGGGTTGCGTGATGGCAAATACCACCTGTCTCCAGAGCAGGCCAAAGATATTCTCGAGTTACGTCTGCACCGTTTAACCGGTATGGAACACGACAAAATCATTGCTGAATTTGCCGTTAAGCTGGAAGAGATCGCAGAATACCAAGATATTCTCGGTGACCTGACTCGCCTGATGACGGTTATTCGTGAAGAGCTGGAAGCCGTGATCGAAGAATTTGGCGATGAGCGTCGCACAGAGATTATTGAGTCGCTCCACGACCTGACTATTGAAGATCTGATTACTGAAGAAGACCGAGTTGTTACCATCTCCAACGGCGGCTATGCCAAAACTCAGCCACTGAGCGATTACCAAGCCCAGCGTCGCGGCGGTATGGGCAAGTCGGCAACTGCAGTTAAAGATGAAGATTTTGTTGAGCACTTGCTGGTAGCCAGCACTCACGCGACTATTTTGTGCTTTACCAACCTAGGTAAAGTCTATTGGCTCAAGGTGTATCAGATTCCCGTTGCCGGCCGCAATTCTCGCGGACGTCCCGTGGTTAATCTGCTGCCTCTCGGTGAAGGAGAGCGCATTAGCTCGATCCTGCCAGTGGAAGAGTACAGCGCTGACAAGTTTGTGATTATGGCCACCGCCAACGGCACCGTGAAGAAGACCTCACTGGAGCAGTACTCTCGTCCCCGCAGTGTGGGTTTGCGCGCAGTGGATCTGGTTGAAGGTGATCACCTGGTTGGCACCGCGATTATTGATGACAACAGCGATGTGATGTTGCTCAGTTCTGAAGGCAAGGCCGTGCGCTTTGCCAGCACTGATGCCCGCTCTATGGGTCGCGTTTCTAAGGGTGTACGCGGTATGCGTCTGCCAGAGGGTCATGAGGTTATCGCAATGGTCATACCTGAACAAGACGGCTTCCTATTGACCGTTTGTGAAAATGGTTATGGCAAGCGCACCAAGGTTGACGAGTTCCCGACTAAGGGACGCGGCGGCAAAGGTATGATTGCGATTCAGGCGAGCGAGCGCAACGGACCATTGGTTGGCGCCACGCAGCTGTTTTCCGGTGATGAAATTATGCTGATCTCGGATCAGGGCACTATGGTCCGAACCCGCGGTGACGAAGTCTCGGTTGTGGGTCGTAACACTCAGGGCGTGCGGATTATTCGTTTGAAGGACACCGAAAACCTGGTCAGGTTGGCCCGTATTGCTGAACCGGAAGAAGAGGAGTTTGTGATTGAAGACAATGCCGCTGAAGGCTCTTCATCTGCTGAGGGCTCTCTTGATGACAATGCCGCTGAAGGCTCTTCATCTGCTGAAGGCTCTTCCGATGATACTTCTGACGACAGCTCCGCTGACGAGTAAGGCTTAGACAATGACTGACAAGAATCCACTGCTCGACCTGCGCAACAAGATTGATGGCCTTGATCGCGAGATTATGGCCAATATCAGCGCCCGTGCGCGCTGTGCCCAGGACGTTGCCAAGATCAAAAAAGGGCAGGGTGACGAGACCTATTACCGACCCGAGCGTGAAGCTCAGGTGCTGCGCTCGATAATGGAAAAAAACGTCGGTCCTCTGGGCGACGAAGATATGGCGCGTCTGTTTCGACAGATCATGTCTGCCTGCCTAGCTCTTGAGCAACCTATTAAGGTCGCCTTTCTCGGGCCTGAAGGCACCTTTACTCAGGAAGCCACACTCAAGCACTTTGGCGACTCCGCAGTAACTGTCCCCAAAGCGGCGATTGACGAAGTATTCCGCGATGTGTTGGCCGAGTCCTGTAACTACGGTGTTGTGCCCATCGAGAATTCTACCGAGGGCGTGGTCAGTCACACCCTGGATAGCTTTATTGATTCCTCAGTCAAGATCTGTGGTGAAGTTGAACTGCGTATTCATCAGCACTTTATGATTGGCCCCAATACCAATAAAGACACAGTGACTCGCGTCTATTCCCACGCCCAGTCACTGGCTCAGTGCCGCAAGTGGTTGGATTCCAACTACCCCAATATTGAACGTGTAGCGGTGAGCAGCAATGCTGAAGCAGCGCGACGCGTGCAGGGTGAGTGGAACTCCGCAGCGATTGCTGGCGATATGTCCTGCGAACTCTACGGCTTGGAAAAGCTCTGGGAAAAAATTGAAGATCTGCCCGACAACTCAACGCGCTTCTTGATTATTGGTCGCGAGATGGTGCCACCCAGTGGCGACGATAAAACCTCCATCGTCGTGTCAGTGCAAAATAAGCCCGGTGCCTTGCATAACTTGCTCGAGCCATTCCGTCGTCACGGTGTTGATATGACTCGACTGGAATCGCGACCCTCGCGCAACAGCAAATGGTCTTATATCTTCTTTATCGATTTTGCTGCCCATGTGGATGATCCCGCTGCGGCTGCGGTATTGGCTGAGTTAACTGAAGAAGTGGCGGAGCTGAAAATACTCGGGTCCTACCCGCGAGCGGTTCTCTAAGCGTTGCTATTAATGTCGATTCTAATATCGCCTATAGTAACGATTAATCCTTTTATTTCGATGTGATCTGTCATGTTGCAAACTTCTCAAATAGCACAGCCAGTGGTTAACCGGTTGGTTGTAATCGGACTGGGGCTTATTGGCTCCAGTCTCGCGTTGGCCGCTCGCAATGCTGGTCTCGCTACTCAGGTAGTGGGCATCTCGCGTCGCTCTTCAACCCTTGACCTAGCGGTTGAGTTGGGTGTGATCGATCGCCCTGAGCTGAGTCTGGCCGCTATTGCCCCTGAGCTGGGTGCTGGGGATCTTGTGGTTATTGGCGTGCCGACCCTTACCGTTCCCGCGATTCTCAAGGAATGTTCTGAGCTGCTTTCAGATCAGGTCACCATCACCGATGTAGCCAGTGTTAAAGGCAGTGTGATGGCCGCCGCAGAAGAGATTTATGGCCACCTGCCAGTCCAATTAGTCCCCGGGCATCCCATTGCCGGTTCAGAAAAAAGCGGTGTCACCGCAGCCAAAGCCGATCTCTTTAAAGACCATCGGGTGATCTTGACCCCCCATGCCGCCAGTGGTGAAAACCATGTGCAGCTTGTAGAAACACTCTGGCAATCAGTCGGTGCTCGTGTCTCCTGCATGAATACTCAAGAGCACGATGAAGTCTTGGCCGCCACCAGCCATCTGCCACATTTTTTAGCCTACTCCCTAGTGGATACGCTGGCGAGCATGCGTGATAACCGCGAAATCTTTCGCTATGCCGCGGGAGGCTTTCGCGACTTTACCCGCATTGCCGCCAGTGACCCGATTATGTGGCGCGATATAGCGCTGGCCAATCGCCAGGCAATTCTCACTGTTCTCGATCAGATTATGGATAACTTTAGTGAGATGCGCAGCGCCATAGATACAGGCGACGAAACCTATCTAATGGATGTGTTTACGCGGGCTCGCGATGCGCGCAACCATTTTGGAAAATCAATTGACCCAAAGGCATTACAGCAGACCATGTCAGAAAAAATAATAAATTATAAAGTCACACCTGGCGGCGCTGCCCGCGGTGATATTCGTGTGCCCGGCGACAAATCAATGTCTCACCGATCGATTATGCTCGGCTCCATTGCCGAGGGCATGACTGAAGTGACCGGCTTTTTAGAAGGCGAAGACAGTCTCGCAACGCTGCAGGCGTTTCGCGATATGGGCGTTATTATCGAAGGTCCAGAACAGGGCAGAGTCGTGGTTCACGGTGTCGGTTTACAGGGCTTAAAAGCACCGAGCAAACCGCTCTATCTAGGTAACTCTGGCACTTCCATGCGTCTGCTGAGCGGACTGCTGGCTGGACAAACCTTTGATGTGGAGCTCACCGGTGACGAGTCACTGACCGGTCGCCCCATGGCCCGCGTGGCCGATCCCCTAGCCGAGATGGGTGCCGTGATTGAAACCGCGCCAGGCGGTCGACCACCAATGCGTATAAAAGGTGGTAACAAACTCAAGGCGATTAATTATGTGCTGCCCATGGCCAGCGCTCAGGTTAAATCCTGCGTTCTCTTAGCTGGGCTCTATGCCGAGGGTGAGACCTCAACTGTCGAACCGGCACCGACCCGGGACCACAGCGAGCGCATGTTGCGCGGCTTTGGTTACCCGGTTGTCAGCAACGGCAGCAAGGCTTCTCTTTCAGGCGGTGGCTCATTGACGGCAACCCGAATCGATGTGCCTGCCGATATTTCCTCAGCGGCCTTCTTTATGGTGGCTGCGGCCATTACTCCAGACTCCGATATCACCCTGCGTCATGTGGGTGTTAATCCGACCCGTATCGGTGTGATTAATATCCTCCGTCAGATGGGCACCCGCATTGAACTGTCCAATGAAAAAGAAGTGGGCGGCGAACCTGTGGCCGATATTCGTATCCGCTATGCAGCGTTAAACGGCATTGTGGTTCCGGAAGATCAGGTGCCCCTGGCAATTGATGAATTCCCGGTACTGTTTGTCGCTGCGGCCTGCGCCAAGGGCGAAACAGTACTGACTGGCGCCGAAGAGTTGCGGGTCAAAGAGAGCGACCGTATTCAAAGCATGGCCGATGGTCTTGTGACCCTGGGCATTGATGCCCAGTCCACAGCCGATGGTATTCGCATTCAGGGCGGTCAGCTTGGCAGTGGTACAGTCCATAGCCACGACGATCACCGCATAGCCATGGCCTTTGCCATTGCCGGATTACGTTCGCAAGGCGAGATTGAAATTATCGAGTGCAACAATATTGCTACCTCTTTTCCCGGCTTTGTCGACCTGGCTACCGCGATTGGTTTGAGCATTAGCGTTGAGACTCAGGAGTCCTAAATGGCTGCCGCTAAAACACCTGTGATTATCACCATCGACGGTCCCAGTGGGGCTGGCAAGGGCACTATCAGCCGCATAGTGGCGAAGAAACTCGGTTTCTATTATCTCGATAGCGGCGCGCTCTATCGCCTGTTGGGTTTATCCGCGGTGCGTCACAATGTCAGTGTCGACCGTGAAAAGGGTTTGATGGCCCTAGCCGAGCATATGGATATTCGCTTCGAGACCGAAAACAATGGCCAGTTTAAAGTCTTTCTTGAAGGCGAAGATGTCAGCCGTGAACTGCGCACCGAAGAAACCGGCCTGATAGCCTCAAAAGTGGCTCAGTTCCCCGGTGTCCGTGCGGCACTGTTAAAGCGCCAGCGCATGTTCGCCAGAGCGCCGGGTCTAGTCGCCGATGGCCGCGATATGGGCACTGAAGTTTTTCCCGCCGCCGAGTTGAAGATTTACCTCACCGCAAGTGCAGAAGAGCGGGCTAACCGACGCTACAAAGAGTTGCTTGAAAAGGGCGAAGATGTTAGTCTGCCCGCCCTCGTAGAGCAGGTGCGCTCTAGGGATGAAAGAGATATGAGTCGAGACGCTTCACCGCTGCGAGCAGCACAGGGAGCCATTGAGTTAGACACCTCGACCATGTCGATTCAGGAAGTGACAGATACAGTGCTTAATATCCTCACTGTTAAAGGCATCAAGTAGTGCTTTTGAGTAGTACTTTTAAGTAGTACCGGTAACACAGAATTTTAGAGATTCAACACCAAAACGGGCAACGCAGCAATCGCCAGCTTTTATTGCTGTAGGCCTTTATTTTAACTGACCCGCGTAAACTGGCAGCGCGGAAAAAAGAGAGTGACGCTAGCACGTCTTCTGTCATATCTCTGTCAAAACTCAGGATCAAACCATGAGCGAAAATTTCGCAGATCTATTTGAAGAAAGTCTATTAACCGTTGAGATGAACCCCGGCGCCATCATTACTGGCGTAATTATCGATATCGATAAAGACTGGGTAACAGTCCATGCTGGACTGAAGTCTGAAGGTGTTATTTCGATTGACCAATTTTATGACGAGAAAGGCGTACTTGAAGTTGCCATTGGCGACGAAGTACAGGTTGCTCTCGAAGCCGTTGAAGATGGTTTCGGTGCTACTAAGCTTTCCCGTGAAAAAGCCCGTCGCGCAGAATCTTGGATCGAACTTGAAGCAGCTCACAAAGCTGACGAAGTTGTTATCGGCGTTATCAGCGGCAAGGTTAAAGGTGGATTTACTGTTGATGTTCGCGGCTTGCGCGCGTTCCTTCCAGGTTCACTGGTTGATGTTCGTCCTCTGCGTGAGATCACTCACCTTGAGAACATCGAATTAGAATTTAAAGTTATCAAGCTCGACCCTAAGCGCAATAACGTTGTTGTCAGCCGTCGTGCCGTAATGGAGAGTGCAAACTCTGTAGAACGTGAAGAACTGCTGGCCAACCTCGAAGAGGGCGCATCACTCAAAGGTGTCATTAAGAACCTTACTGATTACGGCGCGTTCGTTGATCTGGGTGGAATCGATGGTCTGTTGCACATCACTGATATGTCTTGGAAGCGCATCAAGCATCCTTCCGAGATGATCAATGTCGGCGACGAGATTGACGTTAAAGTACTTAAGTTTGATCGCGAGCGTAACCGTGTATCACTGGGTATGAAGCAGATGGGCGAAGATCCTTGGGGCGACATCAAAGGCCGTTACCCAGAGGGCGCACGTGCTAAAGCCAAGATCACTAACCTCACTGACTACGGCTGTTTTGCTGAGTTGGAAGACGGCGTTGAAGGTCTGGTTCACGTATCTGAAATGGATTGGACTAACAAAAACGTTCACCCATCTAAGATCGTTAATCTGGGTGACGAAGTTGAAGTTATGGTTCTGGATATCGACGAAGAACGTCGTCGTATCTCACTGGGTATCAAGCAGTGTCACACTAATCCTTGGGATGACTTTGCCACGACTATGGTTAAAGGCGACAAGATTTCAGGCAAGATCAAGTCAATCACTGACTTCGGTATCTTTATCGGCCTAGACGGCGGCATCGACGGTCTGGTTCACCTGTCTGATATCTCTTGGAACGAAACAGGCGAAGAAGCCGTTCGTAACTTCAAGAAGGGCGAAGAAGTTGAAACAGTTGTACTCAGCATCGATGCAGAGCGCGAGCGCATCTCACTGGGTATCAAGCAGCTGTCTGACGATCCGTTCAACAACTATGTAACCGAGAACGACAAAGGCGCAATTGTTAAAGGCATCGTTAAAGAAGTTGATGCTAAAGGCGCCACCGTTGATCTAGGCAACGACATCGAAGCCTACTTAAAAGGTTCTGAGATCTCTCGCGAGAAGATCGAAGATGCCCGTCACGAGTTACAGGAAGGCCAAGAGATCGAAGCTCGAATCATCAATGTCGATCGCAAGACCCGTGCTATTAGCCTGTCTATCAAGGCTAAAGACGTTGCAGAAGAGAAAGCAGTGGTTAAAGCTCACCGCAAGGTTGAAGCTGATACGTCCTCTCCAGCAACTATTGGAGACCTGATCAAAGCGCAAATGGACAAGTAAGGTTCTGCTGAGATCGAAAAAGGGTGGCTCTGCCACCCTTTTTTTCGTCTACGAAATGACATAAATCGAGGTTTTTCTTGTATAAATCTAAAACTTCAATAAAATCAGAGAGTAATCACCGATACCATTAAGCTAACCCATTGGTATCGTCACTTAATAAACACATTGAATAGGAAGCACTGAAGGCGTCATGACTAAATCTGAGCTAATAGAGAAAATCTCCGCCAGCCAAGACCAGCTTCCGCCAAAGGATGTTGAGTTGGCCGTACGGATGATCTTAGAGCGCATGACCCACGCACTGGTCACCAACCAACGCACCGAAATTCGTGGCTTTGGCAGCTTCTCGCTGCACTACCGCGCACCCCGCGTAGGCCGCAACCCCAAGACTGGTGATGCCGTTGATTTGAGTGGTAAGTACGTACCCTATTTTAAGCCCGGTAAAGAACTGCGTATTCGAGTAAACGACAGCCTGTAATCTGACAAGTCAGTGGTGTTGGGCGCAATCCTTAGCTCTCATTTTGACCACCCAGCTTGGTAGCCCCAAGTCCCAAATCTTTTAGCCTCAAGCCTTTTAGCCCCAAGTTTTGTCATCCCGCACACTAAACCCTGCCATCCCAGTAGCCAAGCTTTGTCATCCCAACCGCCAAAATTTGTCATCCCGACCGTAGTGGAGGACCTCAACCAGTCGGCAGGAGATCCTTCGGCTACGCTCAGGATGACAGGCTGTGGTGTCATCCCAACCACCAAACTGTGTCATCCCGACCGTAGTGGAGGGACCTCAACCAGTCGGCAGGAGATCCTTCGGCTACGCTCAGGATGACAGGCTGTGGTGCCATCCCAACCGCCAAACTGTGTCATCCCGACCGCAGTGGAGGGACCTCAGCCAGTCTGCGGGAGATCCTTCGGCTGCGCTCAGGATGACAGTATAAAAAGCGCTCAGGGTGACAGTGTAAAAAGCGCTCAGGATGACGGTGTAAAAAGCGCTCAGGACGATAGTGTAAAAAGCGCTGAGAATGACCGTGTAAAAAGTACTCAGGATGACGGCTTAAAAGCACCCAGATCACAGCGTAAGGCGGGGAGTTCATCGAGGGTGACTACTACTCACCCAAACAACGACTTCAACGCCGCCAATGACTCCTCTCCCTTAGCCTGATTC
>CAXAFJ010000037.1:0-19314 GCA_963968025.1 uncultured Pseudomonadales bacterium
CTGGCTGATGCTCTCGTTAGCCTGGCTGATGCTCTTGTTATCTTGGCTCATGATTTTCCCCGGTTAATTTAGCGGTGCCACTTAAGGCTTTCGGCTTTAGCGGCTTATTATTGTAGTTTTTTTATCGGCCTACATGATGGTTGTTAGCAGTCTGTATTGCTAGTTCAAATAACGACCAGTGGTACTTAAAATACAGGCTATAAGCTGCAAATACTTGAAAGTCACAATAACATACTGTAAGTTCAATTCATCAAAAATACTCAGTGATTACCATCTTGGTAGTCGCTTTTTTAACGCTTTCTATTTGTGTGACACAGCAGGAGACTAATGTGAGTGATTTACAAGCTTTTAGGCACGAAACTCGGGATTGGCTAGAGCAGAACTGCCCGCTATCAATGCGCCAGCCCACCAGTGGTGGCGATGATGCCTGTTGGGGTGGTCGCAACTACCAGTTTGCCAGTGAAGACCAGCAGCTGTGGATGGAGCGCATGGCCGCTAAAGGCTGGACCGCGCCAGATTGGCCCACGGAATACGGTGGTGGCGGACTCGATAAAGGCCAGCACAAAGTACTGAAAGAAGAGCTGGCAACGATTAATGCTCGATCACCACTGGACAGCTTTGGTATCTGGATGATTGGTCCTGCACTGCTTAAGTTTGGCTCTGAAGCGCTCAAACAGCAGCATCTGCCGCCGATTATTCGCGGTGAGATTCGCTGGTGTCAGGGTTATTCCGAGCCAGGTGCTGGTTCAGATTTGGCCGGTCTGCAATCCAAGGGTGAAGATATGGGCGATCACTTTATCGCCAATGGTCAAAAAGTCTGGACCTCCTACGGCGACAAAGCCGACTGGATGTTCTGCCTGCTGCGCACCGACACTGAAGCCAAGAAGCAAATGGGTATCAGTCTGGTGCTCTTCGATATGGAAACACCTGGTGTGACGCCGAAGCCGATCAAGCTTATTTCCGGCAGCTCACCCTTCTGTGAAACCTTCCTCGACGATGTGCGTGTTGAAAAAGACCAGGTGGTCGGTGATATCAATCATGGCTGGACTATCGCCAAATATCTGCTCACCCACGAGCGTGAAATGATTGGTGGCATGGGTATGGCTGAAGTCGGCGGTGAAAGTCTCGGCCAACATGCTTCCCAAGTGTTGGGTCTAGAACAGGGCCGCATGAACAACCCCATTCTGCGCGCCGAAGTGGCGGCCTGGGAAATTGACGGTGCCTGTTTTGCTCTGACAGCAGAGCGTGTAACCGATGAGGTTAAATCCGGTCAGGGTGTGGGTGCTACCTCAGCGATGCTCAAGTACTTTGGTACTGAGTTGAACAAACGTCGCTTTGAAACACTGCTCAAGATCAATGGCAGCGATGGCATGGTTTGGAATGGTGAAGCCTCAAATGGTGGCTGGTTGCCGCGCACCTGGTTGCGCACCAAGGGCAATTCAATCGAAGGCGGTACCTCAGAGGTTCAGTTAAACGTTATCGCGAAAAATATCCTTGGCCTCGGCTAATCGGCTTTGAGAGCATTAAAAGAATTTAAAGGAACAGAATCATGGCATTAGTATTAAACGAAGAGCAGCAGATGCTCAAAGAGTCAGCGCAGGGTTTTCTCGCTGAGTTTGCCCCAGTAGCTGAGCTGCGCAAGCAGCGCGATGCTGGCAGCCAAACTGGTTATGGAGAGAATCTCTGGGCACAGATGGCAAATATGGGTTGGGCGGCCATTTTGGTTCCCGAAGCCTATGGCGGACTAGATTTTGGTCATGTGGGTATGGGTCAAATTGTTGAGCAAAGTGGACGCACACTGACTGCGTCACCGCTTTTTGCTACTGCCGTGCTCGGCGTAACGGCGATTAATCTTGCCGGCAGCGAAGAGCAGAAAGCAGAGTTGCTCGGCGCCATTGCCGGTGGCGAAATAACCACTGCACTAGCGGTTGATGAGAAAATTCATCACGCCCCGACGCAAATCACCATGAGCGCAGTAAAGCAAAATGGCGGCTATATGTTAAATGGCGCCAAGCGTTTTGTTGCCGATGGCAGCACCGCAGACAAATTAATTGTCGCGGCGCGCACTGCCGGTGAAGCAGGTGAGACAAAGGGCATAAGCCTATTTGTTGTGGACCGCAGCGCCGCTGGTGTTGAGGTTGAGCGCACTGAAATGGCCGATACACGGAACTATGCCAATATCACTTTCACCAATGTTGAAGTGGCTGAAACTGCGCTCTTAGGTGAAGAGGGCAAGGGCTTTAAGGCACTCTCTGGAACACTGGATGCGGGCAATGTCTATCTGGCGGCTGAGATGTTGGGTATTTGTCAGGAAAGCTTTGATCGCACTCTGCAATATCTAAAAGAGCGCAAGCAGTTTGGTGTGCTGATTGGTTCATTCCAGGCACTGCAGCACCGCGCTGCGGACTGGTGGAGTCAGATTGAGCTGTGTAAATCAGTGGTATTGAAAGCGCTGCAAGCAATGGATGAAGGCGACGCTAAGGCGCCGGTTCTGGCTAGCGTAGCCAAAGCCAAGCTCTGCCAAGTGACTGAGTTATCCACTAATGAAGCGGTTCAGATGCACGCTGGTATTGGCATGACCGATGAATATGAAATTGGCTTCTTTATGAAGCGTGCACGGCCAGCGCAGATCATGTTTGGTGACAACAGTTACCATACCGATCGTTTTGCCCTGTTGAGCGGTTATTAAACTCAGTAAATAACGATTATTCGAGGGTTATCAGCAATGATGCCCCGCTTTCCCTTCTGGCTGTAATAGAATGTTGTCAGAATAAAAATTACCACAATAATAAAAAGGATAGAGACGATGGATTTAGGTATTAGTGACAAACTCAAACCCATTCTGGAAGAAGTAACCCAGTTTATTGATCTAGAGATTTTGCCCCTCGAGCAGGAATACCACGCTGAAGTAGAGAAAGGCGATCGCTGGACTTATACCGAGCGTCAGACTGAAATTCTCGAAAGCTTAAAATCAAAAGCCAAAGCAAAAAATCTGTGGAATTTCTTTCTCACCCATTTCGAAGGCGGTCATGGTCTAAATACTGTTGAATACGCTTATATTGCAGAGCAAACCGGTCGTTCGCACCTGGCACCTGAAGTGTTTAACTGCGCCGCGCCGGATACGGGCAATATGGAAGTGCTGGCTCGTTATTGCAGTGAAGAGCAGAAAGAAACTTGGTTAAAGCCGCTTTTGGCCGGTGAGATTCGCTCCGCCTATGCCATGACTGAGCCTGATGTCGCCTCTTCTGATGCCACTAATATTGCTCTTTCCTGTGTTGCCGATGGCGACGAGTGGGTACTGAACGGCGAGAAAATTTGGATTTCAGGCGCCGGTGATCCGCGCTGTAAAATTCTTATTGTGATGGTTAACACCAATCCAGATGCACCCCGTCACTCACGTCACTCGCAGGTTCTTGTACCCTTTGATACCCCGGGTGTCAAAAACCTCCGTGCCATGCAAATCTTCAATATAGATGATGCACCCCACGGCCACATGCATATGCGCTTTACCGATGTGCGCGTGCCTAAAGAAAATATGATTCTCGGCGAAGGCCGTGGATTTGAAGTGGCTCAGGGGCGTTTAGGGCCTGGTCGTATTCACCACTGCATGCGTTCCATTGGCATGGCTGAAGCCGCACTGAAGTTGATGATTGAGCGTTCATTAGAGCGTGAAGCCTTCGGTCGTCCGCTGGCCAAACTGGGTGGCAATGTGGATATTATTGCTCAGGCACGCATCGATATTGAGATGACTCGACTGCTGTGTCTCAAAGCCGCATGGCTGATGGACAACGTGGGTACCGACGCGGCACAGCCGTTTATCTCGATGATTAAAGTCGCCGCTCCGAATATGGCCCTGAAGATTCTTGATGAAGCCATGCAGATGCACGGTGGACTGGGTCTGTCTCAGGATACGCCTCTGGCGATCTGGTACGGCGGTCAGCGCACACTGCGCTTTGCCGACGGTCCAGATGCAGTGCACCGTATGGTGATCGGTCGCCGCGAAATCAAACAATATATGTAAGGAAATGGCATGACGATTAGATACGACGACCAGGTTGCCATAGTCACAGGTTCGGGAAATGGCTTGGGCCGCTCTCATGCCCTGGCATTAGCAGCGCGTGGCGCCAAAGTCGTGGTTAACGATCTGGGCGGTTCGGTAAACGGTGATGGCGTATCCAGTGCTGCGGCACTGGAAACCGTTGCCATGATTGAAGCCGCTGGCGGCGAAGCGATTGCCAATGGCGCCAATGTGGCAAAAATGGATGAAGTTGAAGCCATGGTTGCGCAAGCATTAGCCAAATGGGGCCGTGTGGATATCTTGGTCAACAATGCCGGTATCCTGCGCGACAAGAGCTTTGTCAAAATGGGTATGGATGATTTCCAGCTGGTTGTGGATGTTCACCTGATGGGCTCAGCCAACTGCTCGAAAGCGGTTTGGGCGCTGATGCGCGAGCAGGGCTATGGTCGTATTGTGATGACCACGTCCTCTAGCGGTATGTACGGTAACTTCGGTCAGGCAAACTATGGCGCAGCAAAAATGGCCGTAGTTGGATTGATGAATACCCTTTGTATAGAGGGTGAAAAGTACAATGTGAAGGTCAATTGTCTGTCTCCCACAGCCGGTACTCGCATGTTGGAGGGCCTGATCACCGAAGAGCACTCTGAGCT
Source organism: uncultured Pseudomonadales bacterium (assembly GCA_963968025.1). Classification (GTDB taxonomy): domain Bacteria; phylum Pseudomonadota; class Gammaproteobacteria; order Pseudomonadales; family Porticoccaceae; genus HTCC2207. Next base: position 4,669 of record CAXAFJ010000037.1, read on the forward strand.
GATGACTGTAGAGTCGGTAACTGCGGGTCTGTTGACGCTCTGCGATGCAGAGTCCCCCAACCGCTCGATTTTATGTGCCGGTGCCGGTGGTTACGCTCGCACGCAGATCTATGAGACTCAGGGTATTTATCTACCGCCAGAACAGCAATCACCAGAGAATGTTCGTGCGCAAATCGATGCTATCGACAATGCTGATGGGCAGGAAGTTCTGGTAGGCGGTTTCCAACAGACCAATAAGTTTATTGCAAAAGCCGTCGATTATTTGGCCGAAAAATAATAATTACAATAGTCCAGGATAAAAATATGAAAGCGTTAGTCTGTAATGAGTTTGGACCCACAGAAAATTTGGCCCTCGAAGAGCGCCCGGTACCCACCCCAGGTAAAGGCGAGATTCTGGTTGATATCAAAGCTGCCGGGGTTAACTTTCCCGATGTCTTAACGGTGCAGGGCAAGTATCAGTTTAAACCGGAGCTACCCTTTGTTCCCGGTGGTGAAGTAGCTGGTATTGTCACTGCTGTAGGCGAGGGCGTAACCAGCCGCAAAGTCGGCGACAAAGTTGTTTCTACGGTTCAGATTGGTGGTTTTGCCGAGCAATGTGTGGGTTCTGAGCACGGCGCTTTTGCCATGGGTGAAACCATGTCCTTTGAACAGGCGGCCGGTTTTGCGATTACTTATGGCACTTCTTATTACGCCTTAAAGCAGCAGGCTAACATTCAGCCCGGCGAAACACTGCTGGTATTGGGTGCAGCTGGCGGCGTCGGTATTGCCACGATTCAAATCGCCAAAGCCATGGGTGCAACGGTTATCGCTGCAGCCAGCACCGAAGAGAAATTGGATTTTGCCTGTGAAGCCGGTGCCGATTTACGCATTAACTACTCTACGGAAAACCTTAAAGACAAGGTCAAAGAACTTACCGGTGGCAAGGGCGTGGATGTGGTCTATGATCCCGTCGGCGGTGACTTCTCCGAGCAGGCCTTTAGAGCCATTGCCTGGGATGGTCGTTTCTTGGTGATTGGTTTTGCCTCTGGCCCGATTCCTAAGATCCCGCTTAATCTTTGTTTGCTAAAGGGTGCTTCCTTAGTCGGCGTTTTCTGGGGTGCTTGGGCGGCGAGATTCCCGCTGGAGTCACGGAAGAACTTTGATGAACTGATTGCCATGATTGACGGCGGCCAGTTCTCACCACTGGTCACAGAGGTCTATCCACTGGCAGATTATAAAGAGGCCTTTGCCTCGATCTCAGAGCGGCGTGCCAAAGGCAAGGTGATTCTGTCTATGGCTTAATCAATAGCCGGCTGGTAGTAAAAAAAGGGTCTGCAATTGCAGACCCTTTTTTGTATCTTTTGAGTTATTTGGTCTTCATTCCAAAGCCAATCAATCGTTTGACAAGACAATTCTATAGCGCGCATCGCCGGTTTTTAAGTAGGCAAATGCCTGGTTGATCTCAGTCATCGGAAAGCGCTCAACCTGCGGTTTAATATTGTGCAAATTGGCAAAATCTAACATGGACTCAATAGTCGCAGGGCTGCCCACCGGAGAGCCCGAAACCTCTCTCTGGCCGAGCATCAGCGGAAACATACTGATATCCAACGGCGCAGTGATCGCACCGACAAAGTGCAGCCGGCCCTTAGGCTTGAGGGCATTGAGATAAAGATTCCACTCCAACTTAACGTTGACCGTAGAAATAATAAAATCGAAAGAACTGGCGGCGTTTTTAATCGCGTTGGGATCCCGTGAATTTAAGGTTTTATGGGCACCCAAATCCAGCGCTTCCTGTTGCTTGGAATCACTAGAGGTAAAAGCGGTTACTTCGCAGCCCCAGGCGTTTAAAAACTGCAGCGCCAGGTGGCCAAGGCCCCCGATACCAATGACCGCAACCTTGTCAGTTGACTTGATACCAAACTGAACAATCGGGTTAAACACCGTGATACCTGCGCAGAGAAGCGGGCCGGCGGAGGTAGGATCCATTCCCTCAGGAATCACCACCACACTAGAGGCCTGAGCGCGGACCTTTTCTGCGAAGCCACCATTGTGACCAATAATGGTCCGCACCGCGCTAGGGCAGAGGTTTTGATCGCCTGTTTTACAGGGGTGGCAGTGGCCACAGTAGCCGCTATGCCAGCCTAGACCCACAACGGTGCCTGGCTCTAAGCCATGCACATCGGCACCTTTGGCGGTAATTTTGCCGATAATCTCGTGGCCTGCAACCAGTGGATATTTGGTCAGTCCCCATTCATTGTCGACCATGCTTAAATCGCTGTGGCAGATGCCCGAGTGCAATACGTCGATCTCAACTTCATTGTTTGTCAGATCCTCGACGGTGTAACTATAGGGTTCAAATTGTCCGCCTGGCTCTAAAATAGCATAGGCATTAATGGATTTTGCAGTGCTCATAGTAGGGTCGCTTTTTATTATTGTTATGGATGATTTTTTGAAGCTTTAATGGCTCTTTAAACAGCGATAAATCATGAATTGACGATAACCAGTGGCCGCTGCAAATGCAAACGCTCTCAACTGATGGGACAGATTTTTCATGACCGCCGGGGATTGAGTGATAGGGCTTAATTGAAGACCTTTTTGCAGATCAGTTATTCCATGGATTTTTGTCGATGGTTTATCAAGCTGAGTCGGTAATGGTTGGCCACATTGTGGCTGGCCCTATACAATCGTGACGCCCCCCGCGGTGGCTATAAAGCTATTGAAATGGGGGGCTGAAATCATTCTTCGACTTAAGGTTAATAACTAAGAGCAATATGACGCAAAAAGCGCTAGACATTTTAAACAGCCTGTATGGCTATGACAGCTTTCGCGGTCATCAAGCAGATATTATTGAGCATGTTAGTCAGGGCAACAATGCACTGGTATTAATGCCCACCGGCGGCGGTAAATCGCTCTGTTATCAGATTCCCTCGCTGCTGCGAGACGGCGTTGGAATCATTATTTCGCCGCTAATCGCACTGATGCAAGATCAGGTGGGTGCGATGCAACAGTTGGGTGTCAAGGCCGCGTTTTTGAACTCCAGTCTATCTCGCAGCGAACAGAATGAGATTGAGCAACAGCTGATGGCAGGGCAGTTGGATCTGCTCTATATAGCCCCAGAAAGGCTGATTCAGCCCTATGTGCTGGATATGCTGAGCCGTTGCCGATTGGCGCTATTTGCCATAGATGAGGCTCACTGTGTCTCCCAGTGGGGCCATGACTTTAGATCCGATTACCTGGCCCTAAGTTTACTCGCCGAGCGCTTCTCGGCGATCCCGCGGATCGCGTTGACCGCCACCGCGGATATTCGCACTCGCAAAGAGATTATTGAACGACTCTCACTGGACGGCGCCAAGGCCTATATCAGCGGTTTTGACCGCCCCAATATTCGCTATGCCATCGCCAACAAAACCACCCCGAAAAAGCAGCTGCTAGCGTTCTTGCAGCAGCGTAAAAGCGAAGCTGGCATTGTCTACTGCCTGTCGCGCAAGAAAGTTGAAGATACTGCCGAGTGGCTGAGCCAGCAGGGCTATAACGCCTTGCCCTATCATGCCGGTCTGCCATCGCAACTGAGACAGACTCATCAGAACCGTTTTCTCCGCGAAGACGGCGTGATTATTGTCGCCACCATTGCCTTTGGTATGGGCATAGACAAGCCCGATGTGCGATTTGTCGCCCACCTAGATCTCCCCAAAAGTATCGAAGCCTATTATCAGGAAACCGGTCGAGCAGGGCGCGACGGTCAGCCCGCCGACGCTTGGATGGTCTATGGCCTGCAAGATGTGGTCCGCCTGCAGCAGATGGCTCAGGGCTCTGATGGATCAGAGCAATTTAAGCGCGCCGAGCGGCACAAACTCGACGCCATGCTGGGACTCTGTGAAGTCACCAGCTGCCGCCGTAAAGTGCTGCTCAGTTACTTTGCCGACGAAGCCCCCAATCAATGTGGTAACTGCGATAACTGCCAGATGCCCCCTGAGACCTGGGATGGCACCGAAGCGGCCCAAAAGGTACTGTCTTGCGTCTATCGCACTGGTCAGCGCTTTGGTCTAGTGCATGTGATGGATGTATTGCAGGGCAAGGAAAATGAAAAAGTACTGCAGCACGGTCATCAGCAGCTGAGCACCTTTGGTATTGGCAGTGACACCCATGAAGCTCAGTGGCGCTCGGTGATTCGTCAGCTGGTTGTGCGAGGATTCTTGCGCGTGGATCTTGAGGGTTACAGTGCCCTGCAGCTGACTGATCTCTGTCGGCCTGTATTGAAGGGCGAGCAAGAGCTGCATCTACGTAAAGAAGAAGTGAAAGCGCCGTCCTTAAAAGGTGGCTCCAAAGGCGGCGCTAAAAAGTCCGCAGGCAAGGTGCAGATTGCGCCGGAAGATCAGGAGTTGTGGGAAGAGTTGCGGGAGTGCAGGAAGTATCTGTCAGAAGAGCACAATGTGCCGCCCTATGTGATATTCCATGATGCGACATTGAAAGAAATGTTGGATGTGATGCCTATGTCGGGGTCGGAGTTGTTGACCCTTACGGGAGTGGGTGACAGCAAGTTGGAAAAGTATGGCGCGGATTTTATTGAGATAATTTGTCGCTATGCTAAGGCGCGTTAGCGGAGGACAAAGATTAGCTTTCTAGAGAACGTCCCAACAGATAAATAGTATCTTTACAGTCTCTCTTAATCATTTGGCCATTCAACCGATCCAAATGCGACTTTAACCCGATCAATGGGGTCACGATCAATGGGGTCAGAGTCATTGATCCCAATTATTAGACCGCCTATCCCCACCACGCTTTCTCTTTCTGGCAGCTCTGCCACATGCCAACTGTACCTCTTCAATAAACTTTTCACTTCCAACAGCCCAACCTTTATTGGTTGCATCCCGTAACTCTTCAAGGGTCTTCTCGGGTATATGACCTTCATACAGACCTCTATAATTTTTTAGCCTCTCTTCTTTTGTTGTACCCAACCCCTCATACAGATAATGAGCCGTCAGTAACTTAATCTTTTTACCCAAGCCATTACTTTGATAACTGGACCAGGGATACTCTGCGGGATGCTCAACCATTCTTGCCCTTACTGGGTTTAGTTCTATGTAACGGCTAGCAATCAGGCAATAATAATCACTGTCTACCAGCGTTGATTTGTATCGTCCCTCCCATAAAGTCCCAGTTCTTTCATAGGTGTAATTAATATATTGTACATAGCTACGACCTATCGACTGCATCATCCCGCTAACACCAAACTCCGATGCGGGTGTGGCGAGAAAATGCACATGGTTCGTCATTAGCACAAAGGCATGAATCGATACTTCGTACTTCCTGCTAGATACCTCAAGTAAATGCAGATAAAACTTATAGTCGCTCTCACTATAAAAACAGGCATTCCTGTTATTCCCTCTCTGAATGATATGCTGGGCACAGCCCGGCATATAAAGCCTTTTTAATCTTGCCATCAAAACATCCTTGTTTTCGACTATTTAGTTACTTTAAGTATATCTTCGTTATTTATTCAGTTCCGGTCCTTTTCAATGACTCTGACCCCATTGATCCCTGACCCCATTGATCCCAGTTCCGGTCCTTTTCAATGATCCTGACCCCATTGATCCGCCATTGATCCGCTGACCCCATTGATCCATTGATCCATTGATCCTCTGATCTTATCGCTCTTTGATTTCCTCTTCGCGCAAAGTTAATACCTCATAACCATCATGCGTCACTGCGATGGTATGTTCCCACTGAGCGGATAGCTTTTTATCTTTTGTGACAACCGTCCAGCCATCTTTCTTTGTTTTTACCTTTCGAGCGCCTAGATTCACCATAGGCTCAATAGTGAATGTCATCCCTTCCGCTAATACAACACCAGAAGACTGACGGCCATAATGCAGAACCTGAGGTTCTTCGTGCATCTCTTTACCGATACCATGGCCACAATACTCTCTGACAATGCTATAGCCATGACTTTCCGCGTGCTTTTGGATGGCATGCCCAACATCACCCAATGTTGCGCCTGGCTTTACTACCTTGATACCCCGCCACATTGCCTCGTAAGTCGTTTTAACCAACTTTGCTGCTATAGGGGATACATCACCCACCATATACATTTTACTCGAGTCAGCAATGAAACCATTTTTTTCTAATGTTATATCCGTATTGATGATATCTCCGGACTTTAAAACACGGGACTCACTGGGGATACCATGACAGACAACTTCATTTATTGAGGTGTTAAGAACATAAGGAAAATCATATTGCCCCTTGCTAGCAGGTCGAGACTGCAAGTCATCTACAATAAAATTTTCAACCTTGGCATTGATATCCATTGTCGAAATGCCGGCTCGAATATACTCATCCAGCATGGCAAACACTGATGCAAGCAATTTTCCAGATTCCCTCATCAGGGCCAATTCGTCTGCCGTTTTTATCTTAATATCAGTCATCAATTAAGTCCTTAATCGACTTTAACTCAGTGACCATAAGTTTTCGAGAAATGTCGTTGTAGGTAAGTTCGGGGTTGAGCTCGGCGAGAGCGCCAACTTTAATCCAAAACTCAGCCTGAGCATTGATTGAACGGGACATGGCACTACTGGCCCGTCGAATTTCTTCGTGTATTTCATCGGATATTTTTACGATTCCCACAACTTCACCCTATCTCGAAATATACGGATTATATACAAACCATATACTCAGTCAATATGGAGGCTGTTCAAGATCAATGGGGCCAGAGTCATTGATCTTCAACATGCCGGAGAATGTTTTGCCGGAGTTGATCTCGCGGATGCGCGGGCATATGGATAAGGTTGAGGCATTCTCGACTAGAGCACCTAGTAGAGCACCTGGTAGAGCACCTAGTAGAGAGCCTGCCGGGCAATAGAACTCTGGACGGCTACAGCGGTTAAAGTGATTCGGGCACCGTCTTGAGTTGCAGCCGCTGGCGCAGATGGCGAGAAAATTGATCGACGCTGATATTCAGGGCGGCGCTGACCAGAATCAGCAGCAGAGCAACATCAAAGCGAAAGGTCTCAAAGGCTGAATCGATATAAAAGCCCAGGGTGGCAATACCGAGAATGCCGAGAATCGCGGTCTCCCGCAGAATCACTTCCCAGCGATAAAATAAAAACGCTAAAAATGGGCGGTAAATTCGCGGCAGCACTTCATAGAAATACAGAGTGACTCCACGGCTGGCATCCGCGCGCAAATTAAGTTCTTCAGTATAGCGGCCCAGCAGATGGCCGATAATCGCACCATTGTGAATGCCCAGGGCCAATATGGCGGGCAACATTGAGGGGCCCAAGATCAGCAGGCCGATAAAGGCCAGCAGGTATTCCGGCAATGTGCGCAGCAAAATTAGAATTGAATCGCCGATGCCACGTTTCCAGCGATGGCGAATAAAGCGCCCGTTGCGGAGGAAATGCGGTGAGTTCAGAGGTAATAACGCCAGGGCTAATACACCAGTAAAGACCAAGCTGATCTGCCCGAGCAGCACTGTATTGATCAAACCGGGCCAGATTTGCTGTTGCCAGAGTAGATTAAACCACTGGGCAACATTATTGACCGTTGTGCCGCTTAGCAGCCCCTGACCACGAAGCGGTGCTGGCACTATATCTTCAGTGATAAAACGCACCAGTAGCTGCCAAGAAATTGTTGCCTGGGGCGGCAGATAGTAGAACACTGCCAGCAGATAGACCGGCAGCAGTCGCTTGTGCAACCACAGACGCAATGTGCCTATCAGTAGCAGTAGTGCATAAAAGAACGCCGCCGCTTCACTGTAGTGGCCATCGCTGAGGGCCGTCTCAAGGTGAAAGCCGAGGGTCGGCAGACCGACAAAGCCGAGAATCGCGCTGGAGCGAATCGCACATTCGAAACGATAGCTGGTATAGGTCGCCATGGAGCGCCATGCCATTGGCAGTGTGCTATAGAAAAACGCACTCAGGGGCTGTCGTTTATTAGACGGCAGATTATTGGCCGGTGCCGGATCCACCTCTTCAAATAGTTCGCCATAGATTTTGGCTAATGTACCGGCGTAGGGAATGGCGATGGCTAGCAGGCCAGTGAGGGATGAGAGCCCGGCCACCTGCATAAACAGCAGCGCCCAAAACAGTTCATGGATTGAGCGGATAAAGGCACAGAATGCCCGCACCAGAGCAAAGCGGTAACCCAGTGCCAGGACAAAGCCAGCGATCGCGGCGACGGCCACACCCTGGAGGGCAAAGGCAAAGGTATTGGCCAGGCTGCTAAGCAATGTGGGCCAAGACCAGACCGAAGGGCTTAGGGCGCCGGCGGTCATCAGCCCCAGTTCCGCCCAGGGATCGGCGGTGCTGATATCGATATCCACGAGCAGCAGGCAGAGTATGGCCGAGGCTGCAAACCAGAAGCTGATTTTGCGCAGTGCGCTGGCGGAGGTGTTGATTGAGTTGGTGGCCGAGTTAGGCCTTGAGAGCGACATTAGCTGGCGCCATAGAGGCCGGCGAGATCACTGGCCTGCAATTGCTCACTGGGGGCGTCGAGAACAATGGCGCCGTTTTGCAGGCCAATAATACGGCTGCAGGTGGACAGGGCTTGAGCTATATCGTGGAGTGCCAGAACCACGGTTTCATGGCCTTGGCAGATCAGTTGCAGCAGCGCTTCGCCCTGATATTCATCGACATTGGCCACCGGTTCGTCGCCAATAAAAATCCGCCGCTGTTGAATCAGTGCACGACCGATGCTGGTGCGCTGTTGCTGGCCACCGGAGAGCTGGTCGGTGGCGCTAAACAGTTGCTGTTCAAGGCCCAATTGCTTGGCGATTGGCGCAACAATATTCAGTGCGCCGGGCTGGGGCTTAATGAGATTAATCAGATTGTAGGCCAGCGAGTGAGAGCCCAGTGCGCCCATATAAATATTGTGAAAGGTGCTGAGTATCGGCACCAGACCGGGTTGCTGGGGACACCAGGCAACCTGATCAGGCCGCTGCTCGCGCAGCGCTTTAAGCAAGGTTGACTTGCCTGCGCCGCTTTCACCGATCAGTGCCACGCGCTCGCCGCTGGCAATGCTCAGGGAGAGATTGTTCAGCACCGTACGCCCCTGATACTGCAGGCGTTGGTCGCTAAACTGGAACAGCGATGCTGACGAATTGGTGCTTTGGCTCAACGGTGATGCCTACTTGGCTGCATCAATGATACCGACACTAATCGCAGTATCTAAAATCGGCTGGTAGAGTTCGTTGTCGGCGGCGATAAAGCCACTGCGGGGAAAGCTGGCCAGCAGATCAGGATCGTCCATAGCTAACAATGCCTCGGTTAGGCGCGCCTGAAAATCTGGGCCCCAGCTGTCATTCACATCGCCGCGCACAGTCCACTGATAGTCGGGGTAGCTCGGCGTTCGCCAAATCACTTTGACTTTAGCGCTGTCGATTTTTCCTGCGGCCAGTTGCTTGTCCCAGACTTTGTAGTTTACCGCGCCAACTTGGTAGGCACCGGATTGCACTAGGGCAATAGTGCGGCTGTGGTCGCCGCTGTAACCGACCTTGCTGAATAGGTTGTTGGGAGTGTCGCCGAGGTTTTCGCGAATAAAATGTTCGGGCATCAGTCGTCCAGAGGTTGAACCCTTGGAACCGAAGGTGAAGGTTTTGCCGGTTATAGCTGTTGGCAAGGTCTCACTTGGCTCGAGGCCGGTGCTGCTGTGGGCAATAATATAGCTGGTGAAAAATGGGTCCTCTGTGCCCTGGGCAATGGCTTGGCTGCCGGGTACTAGACGTCGAGCCTGGACGCCGGAGAGTCCGCCAAACCAGGCTAGCTGTGCTTGATTGTTGCGAAAGGCGGTGACGGCTGCGGCATAGCTTTTAACCGGAATGTAGCGAACCTCGATACCCAGCTGATCCTGTAAATAGACGGCAACCTTATCAAAGCGTTCTTGGAGATTGGCTTCGTCTTGATCGGGAATGGCGCTAAAAACAAATGTCTTGGGGCTGGCCGTATTGACAGAGCTAGCACTGGAAATAGAGGTTACAAACAGCAGGGTAAGCGCGATAAAAGAGCGCAGTAGCTGAATCCGCATGGAGAGATCCTTTTAAAAAGAGTTTTAGACTTAGGGCCGCAAGAATTTGGTGGACGTTTGCCGCGGCGGCGATTGTACCAGTGTTCAGGGCTGCGGGTAACAGGAAGTGGGGTTAATAAGGCTGCAGGCTAGGGTCTTCAGAGGAAGGGTCTTTGAGGAAAGGTCTTTGAAGGAAGCGCGGTATAGGCAACTGAGCCTAACAAGTTTCTGTCAGACCCAGTTGATCTAGTGTTTAAGTGCTCTGTGCTAACTCTAGCTCTGAGACCAGTTGGCAAAACTGCTGCCGCTTTCGGCCAGAGTCTTGATCAAATCCGCTGGCTTCCAATAGTCTTCGCCGCTCTCACGGTGCAGGGCGCTGAGCTTTTTATACACAGCATCCAGACCCAGATGATCGGCATATTGCATTGGGCCGCCATGATAGACCGGGAAGCCGTAGCCAAAGACATAGACCACATCTATATCACCGGAGCGCTGAGCAATGCCTTCCTGAAGGATTTTTGCGCCTTCATTAATCAGTGGCAAAAGCAGTCGGTCGCGGATCTCTTGATCACTGAAGTCTCTGCGCTCAACCCCGTATTCAGCGGCTTTGGCATCGATCAGGGCGCTGACCTCAGGATCGCTGATTCGGGCGCGGGTCTGGGGGTCATATTGATAGAAACCGGCGCCGCTCTTCTGTCCCAAGCGACCCTGTTCTACCAGCGCATCGGCAACACAGAAACTCCGCGGATTGCCTTTTTCTTCGTCGCTTAATCCTTCGCGAACCTTGTAGCCAATATCGATGCCGGCGAGATCGCTCACGGCCAAGGGGCCCATGGCCATGCCGTACTCTTCCATCACGCTATCGATCTGTTCGGCGCTGGCGCCTTCAATCAGACAGAGCTGGGTTTCGCGACCGTATTCGCTAAACATGCGGTTGCCGATAAAGCCAAAGCAGACCCCTGACAGCACCGGCACTTTGCCGATCGCTTTAGCGACGGCCATTGCGGTGGCAATGACTTCGTCTGAGGTCTTGTCGGCGCGAACAATTTCCAGCAGTTTCATAATATTGGCGGGGCTGAAAAAGTGCAGGCCGATAACATCTTCAGGGCGCTTAGTCACCGCGGCAATGGCGTTAACATCCTGATAGGAGGTGTTGCTCGCCAAAATAGCACCGGGCTTGCAAACTTTGTCGAGTTGGGCAAAAACCTGCTGCTTGATCTCGAGATTTTCAAATACTGCTTCGATGACCAGATCGGCATTGGCTAGATCCTGATAGTCGGTGGTGCCGCTGATCAGGCTGAGGCAATCTTGCTTTTGCTCTTCGCTGAGCCGGCCTTTTTTGACGGTCATGGAATAGTTTTTGTCGACTATACCGAGGCCGCGCTGCAGGGCTTCATCATTGATTTCGAGCATGGTCACGGGAATGCCGACATTGGCAAAGTTCATGGCGATACCGCCGCCCATGGTGCCACCGCCGATAATGGCGACTGATTTAATCGGTCGCTTGGCCGTTTCTTTGCCTATGCCTTTAATCTTGTTGGCTTCCCGCTGGGCGAAAAACATATGGCGCATAGCGGCTGACTGGCTACCGTCTTTGAGACCCATAAAGAGGCTGCCTTCAGTGGCCAAGCCTTCATCAAAAGACAGTGTGGCTGCGGCTTCAATGCAGTCGACAATACGCTGGGGCGCGAGCTGACCGCGGGCGCGACGGCTCAGTTGTTTGCGTGAATGATCAAAAATTGCTGGATCAAATGAGGTTGGATCTATAGTGATATCACGCACTTTTCGCAGCGGCGCATTGTCCGCAAGCAACTGCTGAGCATAGGCTAGGGCGCCTTCGAGTAGGTCGTCACCTTCAATGATATGATCGATAAGGTTAAGGCCAACCGCGGCTTTGGCTTTGATTGGGTTGCCGCTGGTAATTAATTTTATGGCGGCTTCGACACCGGTGAGGCGCGGTGCGCGCTGAGTGCCACCCGCGCCAGGCAGCAGGCCGAGTTTCACTTCTGGCAGACCGACCATTGCCGTGCTAACCGCACAGCGGTAGTGACAGGCGAGGGCAGTTTCTAATCCGCCACCCAGTGCCGTGCCGTGGATCGCGGCGACCATGGGCTTGGCTGACTGCTCTATGGTTTCGAGGATTTTATTGAACGAGGGTTCGGTGGGGGCTTTGTCGAACTCGGAGATATCGGCGCCAGCAATAAAGGTGCGACCCTGACAGATCAGCACCAAGGCCTTGGTGGCGTCGTCTTGGGCGGCATTCACCGCAGCATAGATTCCGTCGCGCAGTGCCTGTGACAGGGCATTGACCGGTGGGTTGTTGATCCAGATGATTCCGATATCGCCACGAATTTCATAACTTGTTACTGACATAAGTGTCTCCAATTTATAGTCTTATTGACTGTTTTTTTTAACCGCTGCTATTTAAATTTTTATTATTTTGCTCAGCCCAGTGATGGGGGTGGTTGGCCAGTCACTTTCTTAAAGCCCCTTCTGTGCATTACGCTGATATACTTTTGATTGGGCAGTTTTTCATATCAATCCAACACGAGAATAATAACAATGCAGAGTAACAGAGAATTAGATGTAGTGGTCTACGGTGCCACAGGTTTTACTGGCCGGCTGGTCGCGGAATATTTGAATAACCAATACGGCGTTAATGGCGATGTGAAGTGGGCCATGGCGGGACGCAGTCAGGCCAAGCTTGAGTCTGTGCGCGACGAGATGGGTATCTCTGCAGATGTACCATTAATTGTTGCCGATGCGGCTGATTTGCCATCGCTGAATGCAATGGTGCTTAGCAGCAAGGTTATTTTGACCACTGTCGGCCCCTATCAGCTTTATGGCAATGAGTTAGTTGCGGCCTGTGCTGAGCACGGCACTGACTATGTGGATCTCTGTGGCGAGCCAGCCTGGATGCATGAAATGATCGGGGCGCACTCGGCAGCGGCTGAGGCCAGCGGTGCACGGATTGTCTTCTCTTGCGGTTTTGATTCGCTTCCCTTTGATCTGGGTGTGTTGTTTTTACAGCAGACTGCAGAGCGGCAGTTGGGTGCCATGGTTCCGCGGGTTAAAGGCCGTGTACGTTCAATGAAAGGCACTTTTTCTGGCGGTACGTTGGCGAGCTTCCGCGCTACTATGGCAGCGGCGGGTAAAGATCGCGAGCTGATCAATGTGTTGCGCAATCCCTTCGCTTTAACTGAAGGTTTTGTCGGTGCTGATCAACCCCGTGGCGATAAGCCGCTGTTTGATGAGGCTCTGCAAAGCTGGATTGCGCCCTTTGTGATGGCGAGTATTAATACCAAGAATATTCACCGTTCAAACAAGTTGTTGGGCCATGCCTATGGCACGGACTTTGTCTACGATGAGATGATGATCACTGGTCCTGGTGAGCGCGGCGAAGCGATTGCTAAGGCGGTTACCGAAGATACGTCTATGGCAAATGATCCCCGTCAACCTGGCGAAGGTCCAGATCTCGATGAGCGGGTCAACGGTCACTATGATGTGCTGTTGATCGGCGAAGCCACTGATGGTCGCTCGGTGCGGGTCAGCGTTAAAGGTGATATGGACCCTGGTTACGGTTCAACCTCGAAGATGATTGCTGAGAGTGCGGTCTGTTTGGTGATGAATCCTGAATTGGCCTCTGGCGGTATTTGGACTTCGGCACCGGCTATGGGCACTGCGTTGATTGAGCGCTTACAGGCCAATGCTGGACTGACCTTTGCTCTTGAAACTGAGTAATTGTTAAGGTAATTTTTAAGTAAAAATAGGCGCGGCTGGTGCCAGGGTTTGGTAGCAGCCGTGCTTATGTTATCCGTTTTTAATGTAAGAATTATTTTCTAAAAGGATAATGTAACCAGGGACTGTATTTAAAAAAATAATAAATGGGGCAGTCAAGATGAAATTCCACCCACAAAAAAATACATTAATTAAAGAACTTCACAATCGCACCTTTCCAGTGGTGCATTTGCCAGCTCAGGTCTCTAGCCTGGTGCTGCTCAATCCTGGCGACCGCCAGTCCGAAATCGATCGACTCACTGATTTAGCTCAGAAACACAATGTTGCACCGCCACAGGCTGGTGAAAGCTGTTATTACCAGAGCTTTAAAGAGTTTGATTTTCGCTGGGAACGGCACAATGAGTTTTCTACCTATACGGTGATTTGTCAGCGTCAGCCGGAGATTGAGTTGTGCCGCAATCTGTTTTTGTTAATGGATGCGGACTGGCTGGACTCTATACCCGGTGAGGTGATCGCGGCGAACCATATAGATCTGCGCCCGACCTCTCTGAATCCTCAAGAGTTGCAAGATTATTTTGGCGGCAAGCGTCTGGTGGGTAGTAAAATTTATGATGGTTTGGCGACGGTTTGGACGTCGGTGCGTGATGATGCTGATGGCTTTATTCGTACTCTGGTGGTGGATGAGGGTATTGATGCACTGCAGGCGGGGCGGGCGATTCGCAATCTTTTGGAGATTGCGGCTTATCGTGCAATGACTCTGCTAGCATTGCCTATAGCTCGGGAATTGATTCCGGCAGTGACTAAGTTGGAGGGGCAGTTGGTGGGGACCAATGCCAAGCTTAATCTGCTAGAGACAGTGGAGGATGAGCAAAATTTGATGACTGAGTTGATTGAGGAGGCGACTCAGTTGGAGAAGTTGGTGGCTGATCA
>CAXAFJ010000038.1:0-19110 GCA_963968025.1 uncultured Pseudomonadales bacterium
TCATATTTCTGTCATATTTCTGTCATATTGGGGCCATTAAATGAGACATCTGAAATGAATGATAAGGTTGAAATAATGCCCAAACATCGGATTCTCATTGTCGATGATGAAGCGGCAATTCGCGATATGTTGTCTCTCGCACTGGAGTCTGCGGGCTTTAATGTTCTGCTGGCTGAGAATGCTCAGCTGGCTCATGCCGCCATAATCGACCATCAGCCCGACCTAGTGTTGCTCGACTGGATGATGCCGGGCACCACCGGTTTAGAATTATTGCGCCGATTAAAGCGCGATGACTTGACGGCAAAAATCCCCATCATAATGCTCACTGCCAAGGCCGAAGAAGACAGCAAAATTGCGGGTCTGGATGCCGGAGCCGACGACTATATTCCCAAACCCTTTTCGCCCCGTGAGCTTGTCTCTAGGGTGAATGCGGTACTGCGACGGATTGGCCGCGAAGCGCTACAGGAGCCAATCACCATTGGCGAGTTGGTTTTTGACCCCCTTGGGCACCGTGTCAGTATTGCCGGAGAGTCGATTAATCTGGCTCCCACCGAGTTCCGCCTGCTGCAGTTCTTCCTTACCCATCAAGAGCGCGTCTATTCTCGCGGGCAGATTCTCGACTATGTTTGGGGCGGCAATGTCTATCTCGATGAGCGCACTGTAGACGTGCATATTCGCCGTTTGCGCAAGGCGATTTCAGTTGCAGGCCATGATAACTATGTGCAGACTGTGCGTGGCGCTGGCTACCGATTCTCAGGCCAAATTAGCAATAATTGAAAACATCATGATCAAAAAAATGATTTAGACCGCCATCTTAAAAGGGTACAGATTCGTTGCGACCGGGAATGAACAGAGAAATTTGGCGAGTAGTGCTTATTAGCCTGTTTTCGGTGATTTTTGGTTTTAGTCTTGGAGCTCCCTTTGAAACCTTGGTGGCCGGTCTGGTCGCCTACAGCCTCTGGACCTTTCGGGTTATCTCCCAGCTATTTAGCTGGATCGATAAAGGCATGCGTGGCTTTCCGCCAGATACGGATGGTGTCTGGGGTGAAATCAGCGACACCCTCAATCGTCAACGCCGCCGGCACCGTCGCACCCAAGAGCGAATGCGCCGCACGATCAATCGCATCACCCGTTTAACCGGGGCTCTGGAGGAGGGCGTTGTGGTGTTGCGCAGCGATCTAACCATCGACTGGTGGAACAGTTCAGCGGCAGGCTTACTGGCGCTGCGTTCCAATGATCGTGGCACCGCCGTCACCAACCTGATTCGCGGCCCGGAATTCGTCAGCTATATCAGCCAAACAGAATTCGACGGCTCCCTAACGCTCTCGTCAACGAATCCCTCTGATCCAATATTGCAGGTATCAGCCTCATTTTTTGGCGCCGACGAAATTGTGTTGGTGATCACCGACATTACCCGAGTGACTAATTTAGAAACCTTGCGCAAAGAATTTGTCGGCAATGTATCCCACGAATTGCGCACGCCGCTGACGGTTATGCGAGGCTATCTGGAAACCCTCCAGGATATGCCCGGTAACAGCGAGATGGTCGACAAGGCCTTTACCCAGATGTCTGATCAGGTGGTGAGAATGGAGGCCTTGGCCAACGACCTGATTCTTATTTCCCGTCTAGAGTCTGACGACCATACGCCAAAGGTTGAGGTGATTAATCTCAGTCAGTTGCTGGAAAGTATTGTCGACGAGGCGGAACTGCTCAGTGAGGGCAAACACTTACTCTCTTTAAACTGCGAGGAACAATGCACTATTAATGCGGATGCCACGGATCTTCGCAGTGTGCTTAGCAATATTGTCTTTAATGCTGTGCGGCACAATCCTGAGGGAGCCGATATCGCAATCAAGGTCACCCGCGACAAGAGCTTTATTACTATCTCGGTTAAGGACAGTGGCAAAGGGATAGACCCCATGGAAATTCCACGGCTCACCGAGCGTTTCTATCGCGGCGATAGCAGCCGCAACTCCGATACCGGCGGCACCGGTCTAGGCTTGGCCATCGTCAAACATGCTCTGGCTCGCTGTGATGGCAGGCTGGCGATTAACAGCCGTTTGGGGCAGGGTGCAGAATTTGTCTGTCGGTTTCCAAATCATCCCGAAGGCTAGTGCAGGCAGTTTAGTCCGCGCAGCGGAGCCTCTCGCTACAGGCAGTCTAGCTCGCGCAGCGGAAGCTATAATGTAAATAGTAATCCCCTTCCCGCCGCCCATCCGCTTCAGTCCACTGCTTTTCGACCGCCCAACCCTCGGCACAGTAATGAGCCATTTCAATATGCAGGCGCTGAATGGCGATAGTTACCGATTCCTCGAACTTTGCGTTGGGTCTCAGGGAGTAGTTCTGTCGAGCGGCAAAGGATTTGCCTGGGCTGTGATTCATTGAACCGGGCGCGGCGACCGGTCGCTCAGCCATACCCGAGAGTGGGTTGATCGTGCCGTCACCATAGAGTTCTGTGGTTGCAGTGCTAACCAATTTTTTCGCCCGGGGTTTGGCTTTTGATTGCTGATCGCAGTCAATAATTCGGTCCATAAAATTCGCTGAGTCGGCGTCGTCGGTATCAAAGTCACAGGCGCCGAAGGCATTGGCGCACAGCAGTAGGCTGGTGACACAGATAAGCTTGGCGGTGTTCATGGCGATGCTCATTTCGGTAGTCTCAATGATGTATTTAATAGGGCATTCTAGCCTGATTGCTTTGGTTAGCTTTAGTTAACTAAAGCCAACTGTAAAAAAAGGTGGAGCCCCGAAGAGATCCACCTTTTTATCTGGCTTGTAACCGTACTCGTGCTACTTAGAACTTGTGTTCCATACCTAGACCATAGGCAGTGACATCTTTTTCTTTGCTCTCATCAACAAAGGCGTCGTCATTGTCGGTGTAAAACACATAGAGCTTAGTGCCTTTGGCCAACTTGTAATCCGCACCCAGTGACAGCGTGTCTTCGTCGTCGCCGTTGACATCATTTTCAATTGAACCGTACTGAGCCTTAAGTGTGGTCTTGCTGTCGAGCTTATAGGCGGCGCTAACAAAGAATCCAGATTCGTCCTTGGTACCCAGGTTATCTTCGTTTTGCTGGTACATTACGCCAAGCTTCAGCGCGTCGATTTTGTACTGAGCAACAATGCGCATCAGGTCTTGGCTATCCACATCTTGGTCGCCGGCAACCGCTATATAGAGATTGTCTTTGGTGTAGCTGACAGAGTAAGAGATACCGTCAGTCAGGCCAGTGTCGTCATTGCCGTCGCCGTCCAAGTCAGCACCTTCACCAGGCATCATGGCAACAGTAGTGGCAAAGCCATTGATATTGGGAGAGGTGTAGGCAACTATATTTGAAACGCGGTTTTCGCCCTCAAAGGTATTCTTAATATCGCCCTCAAGATCATTGAACAGGTCAATTTTGTTCTGTGCCAGCTTAGTCGGTGAGTCGTGCTTGCCTGCCCATACAGTACCAAATCCGCCTCTAATGCCAGCCATAATATTGCGCTGGTTGAAGGTCTGGCCATTTTTTGTATCGCCATCATCTACGGCAATCTCAAATTCCGCTTTATAGACAGCGTAAAGTCCGTCGGCAAGTTCAGTCTTACCTTTAACCCCAAGGCGCGATGCATTGCTGTTGAGCTTCCATTGGTCAGTCGAGCCATTGTCGGCATTCACTACCGAGATGTTCACCTTGCCGTAAATCGTGCTGTCGATCGGGCCGTCCGCGAAGCCATAAGAGGCAAAGCTTAAGGTGGAGGCCACTGCGGCAGAAAGAAGTACTTTGTTCATACAAAATCCCCAAAAATTTAATGTTTAATGTCAGCTAATCTGCTGACCACTCCACTGCCTGATGGCAGGGGAGATGCAACTCTATGATGAAAATGTGACATTAATGTGACAGACAAAAAATAGCTATAAATAATCGCTAATCCTCTTTTCGGGAGTATTTGTCATATTTCTGTCACATAAACTCAATAGTCTAGCCGGGCAAGAAAAAATTAATGACTTAGCAGCACAGCCTGTGCTCTATTGTGGAGACATATATGAACAAGCGTATCAATCTTTTAGCCATATTATTGGCAGCAGCATCAGTGGCAGCAACATCACCTGCCCTAGCACGCGACAGCATTGAAGTCGTAGGCTCCTCTACTGTGTATCCCTTTTCTACCGTGGTCGCTGAGCGCTACGGCCGATCCAGCGGCAAGCCGACACCTAAGATTGAATCCACAGGTTCTGGCGGCGGCATGAAATTGTTTTGTTCCGGTGTTGGCACCAACTACCCGGATATCACAAACTCCTCACGTCGTATGAAAGCTTCTGAGTTTGAAAAGTGTCAGACTAATGGCGTAAAAGACATTATCGAAGTTCATATAGGCTATGACGGTATTGTTATTGCCAACTCGATAAAGGTTGCCCCTATGCAGCTGACTCGCAAGGATATCTTTTTGGCACTGGCGGCCGAGGTGCCTGGCGCGGTTGTTGGTGAGTTAATCGAAAATCCTTACAAAACCTGGAAAGATGTTAATCCGGCACTGCCTGACACCGCAATCGAAGTCATGGGCCCCCCGCCCACTTCTGGTACTCGCGATGCATTTGCTGAATTGGGTCTGGAAGGCGGTTGTAAGAAAATCGATTGGATTGCAGCGCTTAAGAAAACCAATAAGCATGCCTTTAAAGAAGTTTGTCACACCATTCGTGAAGATGGAGCCTATATTGAAGCCGGTGAAAACGACAACCTGATCGTGCAAAAGCTTGAAGCTAACCCAGCGGCATTAGGGGTCTTCGGATTTAGCTTTCTCGACCAGAATGCCGACAAGGTTCAGGGATCAATGATTGAGTCTGTTGAGCCAACCTTCGAATCTATTGCCGACAAGTCTTACCCGATTTCCCGTCCGCTGTACTTCTATGTGAAGAAATCCCATGTCTTTGTTGTGCCTGGTATACAAGGCTATCTGAACGAGTTCACCAGCGAAAAAGCGTGGGGCGAAGAGGGTTATCTTGCCGAGAAAGGTATGATCCCACTGCCCATCAAAGAGCGTCGAGCAATGGCTAAAAATACTCGCGGCTTGGTGCCTATGAGCGGTAGAGAAGGATTGAATTAAGCCCCTCAAGTTGTCACAGTACAGCCCGGCCAATTAGGCCGGGCTGTTTTTTTATCTGATGAGATTGTGCGAGTAATATGCAAGCGACTAATATTCTTATACTGATACTCGGGTTGGGGCTTTTTGCCTTTTACTTGGGTCGTGGCCGTTCACTGGCCCTTGCCAAACCCCTGGGCGGCATCCGCCATATTCACTCATTGCCGTCTTATTATGGCGCCCATGTCGCCCTCTGGTGCGCACTGCCATCACTGGTGTTGCTAGGCCTGTGGATGATCTTCGACGGTCCGCTGATTAACAGCATAGTGCTCAAGTCTCTGGCCGCCGGTGGCATGGTGACAGAGAGCAGCGGTGAAAACTTGCTGATGAATAAAATCACTAACCTTGCGGAAGGTGTATTGCCGCGCAGCGGTGAAGAGCAAGCGCTGGTTGTTGCCGCAGATCTTATGCTGCGGTTGCAGGTCATTTCCCGCTGGTCGTTAACCGCCCTTATGTTGACCATTTCCCTGATCGGTTTTGGCTGGAGTTGGTCGCGAATCTCATCGACGTTTCGCGCCCGTCCCCGGGTCGAAAAGGTGATGGAGAAATTACTCCTAGCCTGTGCCTGTGTGGCGATCTTTACCACTCTGGGTATTGTTCTCTCGGTACTGTTTGAATCCATCCAATTCTTTAGATCAGTGCCCGTGGATGACTTTGTCTTCGGCCTTGATTGGAGCCCGCAAACCGCGATCCGCGAAGATCAGGTAGGTTCCTCTGGCAGCTTTGGTGCGGTGCCATTATTTGTTGGTACCTTATTGATCTCAGCTGTCGCCATGTGTATCGCTGTGCCCGTTGGCCTGATGTCGGCAATTTATCTGGCCGAATACGCCAGCAAATCGGTGCGCAGTTTTGCCAAACCGGCACTGGAAGTCTTAGCCGGTATTCCAACCGTGGTTTACGGCTTCTTTGCAGCGCTCACAGTCGCGCCGTTTTTACGCGATCTGGGTGCTAACTTTGGTCTCACTGTTTCATCTGAAAGTGCCTTAGCCGCCGGCGGTGTTATGGGGGTGATGATTATTCCCTTTATCTCTTCCCTGGCTGATGACGTTATCACCGCCGTGCCCCAGTCCATGCGCGATGGTTCACTGGCCATGGGCGCCACCAAATCTGAAACCGTGCGCAACGTCATTATTCCCGCCGCGCTGCCGGGTATTGTCGGCGGCGTGATGCTCGCCGTATCTCGGGCCATCGGTGAAACCATGATTGTGGTGATGGCCGCCGGTATGGCTGCCAAACTCACCGCCAACCCTCTGGACTCAGTGACCACCGTCACCGTGCAGATCGTCACCCTGTTAACCGGCGATCAGGAGTTTGATAGCCCGAAAACATTGGCCGCCTTTGCCCTGGGTTTGATGCTGTTTGTGGTCACCCTAATGCTAAATATTTTTGCCCTACAGATTGTTAAGAAATATCGAGAGCAATATGAATAAGCCCGTAAATACGCCCGTAGATAATTTGGAAAAAATCCGAAAATCCCTCAGCCGACGCAACCGTTCGGAACGGCTTTTTCGCTGGTATGGTCGTCTCGCCATCTTTATTGGTCTGGCCGCGGTCACCCTATTGTTCACTGATATTGTCAGCAAAGGTCATGGCGCTTTTCGCATTACTTATCTGCAGTTGGAAGTCGAATACAATCAGGATCTGATTGGCGTCGACAACCTTACCGACCCAGAGCAGCTGATTCTGGGCAACTGGCAGGCGGTTCCCAAACAGGCGCTGCGTGAGCAGTTTCCGGATGTATCGGGGCGCAGTGATAAGCGCAGACTTTATGCTCTGGTCAGTAACGGCTCCGGCTTTGATCTTAAAGATCGGCTGCTCGAGAACCCATTATTGTTGGGCACCCGCGAAACAATCTGGATACTGGCCGACGATGATATAGATACCTATTACAAGTCCTGGCTCGATGGCGAACCCTATGCCGCACGACTCTCTGACAAACAGGTGCAGTGGATTGGCGAGCTGCACGATCAGGGCAAGATTCGTCTGCAATTTAACAGTAACCTCTTTACCCGCGGTGATTCTAGAGAGCCAGAACAGGCCGGTATTCGCGGTGCTGTGATGGGTTCACTGTTCACACTCTTGCTCACTCTAATGCTTTCCTTTCCAATTGGTGTGGCAGCGGCAATTTATCTTGAAGAGTTCGCGCCAAAAAATGGTTGGACGGATTTTATCGAGGTGAATATTAATAACTTAGCCGCGGTGCCATCGATTATTTTTGGACTGCTGGGTCTGGCGATCTTTATTAATTTTTTCCATGTCCCAAGATCTGTGCCGATAGTGGGTGGTCTGGTGCTGACATTGATGACCTTGCCGACGATTATTATTACAAGTCGTGCGGCGATTAAGTCAGTGCCACCCTCCATTCGCGAAGCGGCCCTGGGCATGGGTGCCTCAAAATATCAGATGGTGCTGCACCATGTGTTGCCCCTGGCCTTACCCGGTATGCTTACCGGCGCCATTATCGGCATGGCACAGGCACTGGGTGAATCGGCGCCGCTGCTGATGATTGGCATGGTCGCCTTTATCGTGGATATTCCCGGCGGCTTCAGTGATCCGGCAACCGTTCTGCCGGTGCAGATCTTTCTTTGGGCTGACAGTCCAGAGCGCGCCTTTATCGAAAAAACCTCCGCCGCCATTATGGTGCTGCTGAGCTTTTTAATTGTTATGAACACATCCGCCGTGTGGTTGCGCAAGCGCCTTGAACGTCGTTGGTAGAAAGGAAAAACCTATGAATGCAATTGACCGCGCAAGCTCAGTAATGGGCGCAAAATCGGGCACCAAACAAAATCTCGACGTAGCAGACAATCAGGTCACCGTGGGCAGCTGCTTTACTGATGCTCCGAAGATGACCATGCGCAACGTCAACGTCTATTACGATGACAAGCAGGCGATTCAAAACGTCAGTGTCGACATCGCTAAGAACGAAGTGATTGCCATGATTGGCCCATCGGGCTGTGGCAAGTCGACTTTCTTGCGCTCGCTAAATCGTATGAATGATACGGTTGAAAGCTGCCGCGTCGAGGGGGAGATTTGCATGGACGGTGAAAACCTCTATGCCCCTAAACTGGATGTGGTTGAGTTGCGCGCCCGAGTCGGAATGGTCTTTCAAAAGCCCAACCCCTTTCCCAAGTCGATCTATGACAATGTCGCCTACGGCCCAAAGATTCACGGCTTGGCGGATACCAGAGTCGATCTCGATGAGATTGTTGAAAACAGTTTGCGCAAGGCCAGTCTCTGGGAAGAAGTCAAAGAGCGACTGCATCAGTCCGGCACCGGTTTATCCGGTGGTCAGCAGCAGCGACTCTGTATAGCTAGGGCCATTGCTGTAAGCCCAGAAGTGATTCTGATGGATGAGCCCTGTTCAGCATTGGACCCTATTGCCACGGCAAAAATTGAAGAGCTGATCGAAGAGCTGAGCCAGAACTTTACCATTGCCATTGTGACTCACTCTATGCAGCAGGCCGCTCGGGTTTCACATCGCACGGCCTATTTTCATCTCGGCCGTCTGATCGAAGTGAATCCCACTGAGCAGGTATTTACCATGCCCGAGCACGAGCTCACCGAAGCCTATATCACCGGTCGTTTCGGTTAAGTGATTGGGCGATAGGACGAAAAATTTTAATTGGCTTAAGCCACACTCGCTAAGCGGAGAATACTATGGACAAGATGACGTTCGAAAATCATTACATGAAGCAGTTCGATGAAGAGCTCGAAGAAATTCGCACCCGCCTCATGGAAATGGGCGGCAAGGTCGAGCAGCAGCTGCAAAATGCGATTCGCGCCATTGGCGAAGCCGACAGCCAGCTCGCCGAAGAGGTGATCAAAGAAGAGCAGCTAGTCGACAACATGGAAGTGGATATAGACGAGGCCTGCATTTTAATTATTGCCCGTCGTCAGCCGGCGGCCAGCGACCTGCGTCTGGTGATGATGGTCACCAAAGCGGTCAACGATCTCGAGCGTATCGGCGACGAAGCAAAAAAGATCGCTAACCATGCCCTTATTCTTGCCGGTGAGGGCGGCACGTCAAAGGGCTATACCGAAGTTCGCCACCTTGGGCAATCGGTTATGAGCATGCTCAGCAATGCTCTCGACGCCTTCGCCCGTTTTGATGTGGATGCCGCTATGCGCACCATTGAAGAAGATAAGCAGATCGATCAAGAGTACAAGACTGCTCTGCGTGAACTGGCGACTTATATGATGGAAGATCCACGCAGTATTAGCCGAGTGATTAATATTCTCTGGGTGGTTCGCTCTCTCGAGCGGATTGGCGATCACGCGAAAAATCTCTGTGAACAAATTGTCTTTGTTGTAAACGGCAAAGATATACGTCACCAGAAATAGGGCGCTGTCACTAGCTCTTTATTGTTACAGCGGGAGTTTTGGCTTCCGTTTGTGCTCTATTGTTCCGCTTTCTGCTTTCCCTCCTTCTTGCACTTTTCTAAGAGTCTTTTTTCAGTCCCAATTGCCGCAAAAAAAACCATTTTGATCGCAAACTTGTCAGTTTTGGACTGTGGTTATGCCATAGTTTTGAGCACTAAAAGACTGCTGAAAACAGTAGCTTGAAAAACAAGAGGGTTTTAAGTGCTATATCCAACAAAAATGTTATCCCTGGCGATTCTATTAACCTCTCTGACACTGCAGGCTTGCGGTGGCGGTGGCGGTGGCGGTGGCTCAAGTTCCAGCGCTCCGGTTACGCCTCCTGTGACCTCAGATCCCGTAACTCCAGATCCAGATACCACCAAGCCTGTTATCACATTAAATGGTGAGGCTAACCTAAGTATTGAGCAGGGCGCGGCTTATATCGAAGCTAATGCCACGGCCGTGGATGCGGTAGATGGTTCAGTGGACGTAGTGATCAGCGGTGCTGTTGACGCTGACCCAGGTGTGTACACTCTCAGCTATACCGCAGCGGATGCAGCTGGCAACATTGAGAGCACAACCCGAACCGTTACAGTCACCGCAGTTGAAATCGAACCAGAGCCCACCTCAGATGACACCTTTATTCTCAATGATGGTGTGGTCGACGCAATCTGGGGTGGCGACGCGCAGCTGTCATTCTTTGATGGCAATAAGGGTTATGCCGGCGCTGATGCTAACTGCACAGGCACAAATTGTGACAGTGTTGACTGGGCGGTGGTTACCGACTCCGAGCGCGGCGATGTGCTGCAGGTCAGTTACACATCCAATGCTGGCCATGCCGGTCTGGTAGTGGGCCCGACTGCTGCTATTGACCTCAGTGACTATGCTGATGGCAGCTTTTCATTTGATATTAAACTGATTAATGCGGCGAATGCTCTGGCCGGAGGGTTCTTCCTCAAGGTTGAGAGTGGTGGTGCTAATTCTGGTGAGCTGCAAATTCCAGGTGTAGTTGCCAGCAGCGGCTGGCAGACAATTAATTTCCCGGTGTCATCACTGACTGCCAGCGGCGCATTAAACCTCTCGGCTGTGACTGCGCCAATGGTGTTTTTCCCAGCTGCTGCCAACGGTCCGAGTCTGGTTTACCAAATTGATAATGTGCGCTTTGGTGGCATTTCTGATGGCGCTACGCCACCTACGAGTGGCGGTGGTGGCAGTCTTCCAAATGGCACCGCGGAGTATACGGCTCTCGCCTATGGCGCTGGCAGTGTTTCCGATACATTTAATGTGGCCAGCTATCGCTGTGTGGTTGACTATGGCAACTGGATCTATAATGCCGGTGTGGTTGAGCCCGCCATTGCCGCCTGTAACGCCAGTACAAGAATTCCTACGGGAACACCGACGCAGATGTTCCCGCAGCTAACGGGTGCAGCTTTAGATCGCCCGGTGCCAACCCACAAATGGTGGGGATCAATTCCGTTTGTGGGTGAAATGAGAGAGGGTGGTGCTGCCTATATCACCCCAGATCCGATCAGAGCACGGATCAGCAGCAAGGGCGCGCGTATCAATGGTATTCCCGGTGGCTTCGCAACAAGAGGTAACTTCCCTCAGTATGATGGCCCGGTTCCCTTTGATGAGGTGTTTGAAGGAGTGGCGATCGCCAACTCGGCCTACAGCGACCTCAATGCCTACCTTAAAGATCACAGTGATGGCTCAGTCACCGTGCAGTGGAAGTCTGGCACTACTCCAGTGATGGATGCGACCTTTGTCCATGGTTCTCCCTATGTCTATTTTAAGGTTTATGAGGGCGATCCACTGTTGCGCACATTGCGAGCAGATAGCGGAGAAAAAGGCACTTTCTTTAATCAGGGTAACCATTTAGGCGTTTGGACCAGTGTGGCTGGCATTAGTAATAGTTTCCTGATTAGTGGTGAGGGTCCAACCACTTTCTCGAATATTTCCAGTAACGAAATCACTATCAACAATGCCTCAAAAGAATTTACTCTGAGTTATCTACCAACCCTAAATAATAATCCCAGCAGCAGTATGAGTAGTTACTTTGCCGCCACCGCGCGCAATGTCGTTGCCGCTGTGGATATTGATTACAGCGTTGATAGAAGCACCAATACAGTTACCGTTAGCCATGCCTATTTAGACAGTCAGGGCTCTGCGGTAGACACCATCGTTGGTCTGCACCCACTGCACTGGAAGAATACTGCACAGGCAACCTCTTCCTATAAAATTCGCAGTGCACGGGGCATGATCAAATTTGCCAACACCGACAGCTTTCACTATGACCTGCCCTTTACTGGCGTGCTGCCCACTATGCCTGCGATTTCCGGAACCTATGATCAGGCCACTCTTGAAGCGCTGGTGAGTTCATTTGTTAACGCCGGTGAGTCGAGCTGGATTAACAGCACCGACACTTACTGGTCTGGTAAGGCTTACGGAAAGGTTGCTGAAACAGCAGCCCTAGCCCGATCAATCGGTATGGATAGCGAAGCAGGGCAGCTTATCGAATGGCTAAAAGTCGAGCTATCTGACTGGTTTACTGCCGAGACCGATGGCAACCTAGATATCAATAAATACTTTGTCTACGACGCTAACTGGGATGCGCTGTTTGGCATTGAAGAGGCCTATGGCTCCCATCAGCGTATGGCTGACCACCATTTCCATTACGGCTACTTTGTTCGTGCTGCAGCGGAAATATGTCGAGTCGATGCCGCCTGGTGTGGCGCAGATCAGTACGGTCCGATGATCGAGTTATTGATTAGCGACTACGCCGGTGACGATAGCGAAGAGATGTTCCCGAAACTGCGTCACTTTGACCCGGCCAATGGTTTCTCTTGGGCTGACGGCAAAGGTGATGCGGTGCAGGGCAATAATAACGAGTCCACCTCTGAGGCCGCTAATGCCTATGGTGCGATTATTTTATACGGTCTCGCAACAGGCAATGATGACCTGGTGGATAAAGGGATGTATATGCATGCCTCGACCGCTGCGGCGTTCTGGCAGTACTGGAACAATATCGATGGCTACAAAAATCGCGGTACCGATGAGGACAACTTTTCTCCCGGCTACAGTAAAATCACCACCTCGATTATTTGGGGCAGTGGCGCCGACTTCTCCACCTGGTTTAGCCCCGCCTACGCCCATATATTGGGCATTCAGGGTTTGCCGTCTAATCCATTGATTCTCTATGTGGGTCAATATCCAGATTATATGGAAGACTATGTGGATCTGGGTTTAACCGAATCATCCAATGGTAAGCCTTCAGGTCTAGTCCCCGATCAGTGGACCGATCTTTGGTGGAACCTCTGGGCTATGACCGACGCCAGCGCAGCGATTGCCGACTACGATAGTCTCGGTGGCAACTATGCTGCTGAAGCTGGGGAATCTAAGGCTCATACCTATCACTGGATACATACTTTTGATGCCTTGGGCCATCTGGCTACAGGAACCGGTGAACTGACTGCCAATGACCCCGGTGCGCTGGCTTTTGATAATGAGGGCGTAAGAACTTACGTGGTGTATAACTTTAGTGTGCAGGAAAAGGTTGTAAGCTTTAGTGATGGAAAACAGATCACGGCTACGGCGAATGGGTTTACGCTTGTAACCGCCAACCTTTAAAAGTAGCTGAATGAAAAAGGCCGTTTAATTAAGGCCTTTTTTGTGGGCTCTTTAATCCAAAGCCCTAATCTAAGCTTTGGCACTGGGCCGAGCATTCACTTGATCGTACCAGCGCTGCAGATTGACACAGTCTTTTGGAATGGTCTTTTTAATCCAGCGAGCAAAGTCCATCGTGGTAAATGCAGTGATATCGGCAACCGAAAAATAGTCGCCAATAATAAATTCGCTGTTGGCAAAGTGCGCATCCAAATCACGGAGTAAATGATCCACCCGCAACATGCCACGCTCAGCCAGTGCCGGAATCTGGGCGTAGCCATTCGGACCCGCCATGGCGCGGCCTTCAAACACAGGGCTGGAATTTCTAAAGCCCTCGGTCACTGCCACTATGCCATTCATATTGAGCTGATGGTTGGAAGATTCAACCAGCGCCTTCTCTAAAGGTGTGCGTCCCAGTAGTGGATTCTCTGGGTGGGACTCTTCTATATAGCGACAGATAGCATGAACCTGGCTGATGCAGGTGCCGTCATCGAGCTGTAAAAGCGGCACTTCGCCGAGGGGGCTGATTTTCAGGAAAGCCTCAGATTTCTGCTCGAGCTTTCGCAGATCTATCTGAATCGTTTCAATTTCAATATTTTTTTCAGCGAGAAACATTCTCACTCTGCGAGGATTGGGTGCCCCGGCATAGTCGTAAAGCTTCATTCGGTGATCTCCAAATTGTTATTATTATTTTGTTGCCCGAGCGGGCAGCGCCAATAGCGCCAGACGTTTTTCGATAGCCGCTAACATCGCCGCCGAATCGAGGCCGACACTTTCAAGCTGTTGCGAGTGATTGCCATGATCGACAAAACGATCCGGCAGACCCAGATGCAGAACTGGCATAACAATGCCCTGCTCAGCGAGAAACTCACTGACCGCAGAACCGGCACCGCCAGCGACACTATTTTCTTCGAGAGTAACCAACAGCTGATGGCTCTCAGCCAGATCCAGAATCAACTGCTCATCAATGGGTTTTACAAAGCGCATATCCGCCACTGAAGCATTCAGTGTCTCGGCCACTTCAAGGCCAGAGGCCAGCAATGTACCAAAGTTAAGAATGGCTACACCAGAGCCCTTACGAGCCATCAGACCCTTGCCTAATGGCAGCGCCGTCATCTGCTCTTCGATCACTGCACCTGGGCCAGTACCACGGGGATAACGCACCGCCGCCGGACCTGAATGCATATAACCGGTGTACAGCAGCTGTCGGGTTTCGTTCTCATCCGAGGGCGCCATAATCACCATATTAGGGATGCAGCGCAGATAGCTAATGTCGTAAGCACCGGCATGGGTTGCGCCGTCTTCCCCAACCAAGCCTGCTCGGTCGAGAGCAAACAGCACATCGAGATTTTGGATCGCCACATCGTGAACCAGCTGATCGTAGGCGCGCTGCAAAAAGGTCGAGTAAATCGCCACCACCGGCTTGGAGCCTTCACAGGCCATACCCGCCGCCAGAGTCACCGCATGCTGCTCGGCAATCGCCACATCTTCAAAGCGCTCGGGAAAGCGCTCGGCAAACTCGTTCATTCCGGAGCCATCGCACATAGCCGGAGTAATACCCACCAGGCGATTGTCTTGTTCGGCCATATCGCAGAGCCAGTCACCAAAGACCTTTTGATACTTGGGCTTAGGCTTGGCCTTTAATATAGGCTTGGGCGCCGGTTCTAGGACTTGCTTGGGTTCAATTTTACTCAGCGCGTGATAACCCACGGGATCATTCTCGGCAGGGGCAAAACCTTTGCCCTTGTGCGTGATGATATGCAGCAGCACGGCGCCCTTAATTTCCTTTAGCTTGGTCAGCGTCTCAACTAACATTGGCAGATCATGACCGTCGATAGGGCCGACATAATAAAACCCCAGCTCCTCAAAAATCGTCGCTGGCGACACCATGCTCTTCATATATTCTTCGGTGCGGCGAACAAAATTAGTTGCCTGAGGCATGCTGCTGAGGGCTTTTTTACCGGTCTCGCGAAATTGGGTATAAAGTCGGCTCGACCAGAGTTTAGAAAAATAGGTCGACAGACCACCGACATTGCGCGAGATCGACATTTGATTGTCGTTGAGCACTACCAGCAGGTTTTTATCCACATGAGAGGCATGGTTGATGGCCTCAAACGCCATGCCCGCGGTCATGGCGCCATCGCCCATAATCGCCACGGCTCTGCGCTCTTCACCGAGCTGTGATGAGGCCATGGTCATACCCAGGGCAGCACTGATAGAGGTGCTTGAGTGGCCGACACCAAAGGTATCAAAGTCGCTCTCACTACGTTTAGGGAAGCCCGACAGGCCATCTTTTTGGCGCATGCTAAGCATCTGCTCGCGACGGCCAGTGAGAATTTTGTGGGGGTAGGTCTGATGACCCACATCCCAGACGAGACGATCGTCTGGAGTATTAAAAACATAGTGCAGGGCAATAGTTAGCTCAGTGACACCTAACCCGGCACCAAAGTGGCCTCCGGTTTTACCCACACAATAGAGAATAAACGCCCGCAGCTCGTCGGCCAGATCGAGCAATTGCTGTGAGTTCATATGACGCAGATCGGCGGGTGCGCTGACAGTATTCAGCAGCGGAGTTTCCGGTCGCGTGTGGGGGATATGGTTAAACGTCTTTGCCATGTTGTTATATCGTTAGCCGTTAGGTAATCTATCAGTAAAATAAGCTTAATCTAAGAGTGTAGAGTATTTATCAAAAAGCGTATCCAAGATCTTACACGAAATAGTCAGCGGGTTCCGCTCTGGGGTCTATGCGTCTGTGAATTGTGCTGTTTTAACCAAACCGGCTCAGTGATTGCGCTTAACAATAAATGCTGCAATAGCGCGCAGCGAGTTGGCCTTGTCACCAAAGCACTCGAGGCTCTGCATGCTCTGGTCATAGAGTGCTGCCGCTTCACTGCGGGCCTGCTCAAGCCCCAAGATCGAGGTATAGGTGGATTTAAGATTGGTCACGTCGGACCCCTGTTGCTTACCCAGCTGTTCAGTGGAGCTTTCCACATCGAGAATATCGTCTTGAATTTGGAACGCCAAGCCAATGGCCCGGGCAAAGTCTTTTAGCGCGACGAGCTGCTCTTGGCTCGCCTGACCCGTGGCCAGAGCCCCCATCAAAACGCTGGCCTCAATCAGTGCCCCAGTCTTGTGGGCATGCATAACCTTTAAGGCATCCAGATCGACCCGCGATCCAGTGGCGGCGAGATCAATCGCCTGACCGGCGACCATACCGCTGCAACCGCCGAGACGTGAGAGTGTCGAAACCAACTCGACCACTATTATGGGAGACAGATCGGAGAGCTCACAGAGCTGTTGAAAGGCCAGAGACTGCAAACCATCGCCGGCAAGAATCGCGGTGGCTTCATCAAATTGAATATGGCAGGTAGGCTTGCCGCGGCGCAGGTCGTCATCGTCCATTGCGGGCAGATCATCATGAATTAGCGAATAGGCATGAATCATTTCCAGTGCGGCAGCTACCTTGGCAGTATTTACATCAGTGGTTGCCACCGCATCAGCCGCCGCAAAACACAGCGCCGGACGCAAGCGTTTGCCGCCGTTAAACACCGAATAGCGCATCGCCGCAAACAGCGTCTCAGCCGGGCCCGTTGCCAACGGCAATATAGCCTCCAGCTGCACATCAACCTGAGTGCTGTAGTGGCTAATGAGGGTTTGGATTTGGCTGGCCTGAATAGACGACATAAGCGCGACTAGTTACCGCCAGATTCGAAAGGCTCGCTGACAAGCTCATCGCCCTGGCGGGTTAATAGTTCGACCTTCTGCTCAGCGGCTTTTAGCGCCTGCTGGCATTCGCGAGCGACTTTGATGCCGGACTCAAAGGATTTTAGTGACTCCTCCAAACTCAGCTCACCACTTTCAAGTGATTCCACCAGCTTCTCAAGGTTGGCCAGTTGCTTCTCAAAATCCACAGCTTGTTTTTCTTTGGTCACGGTTTTATTCCATTCAAAATAAAGTGAGATAGAGACTGAAAGACAGTCTTAAATACAGCTCCTAACCCTAACCAACAAGACCATCTCGGTCAATTGTAAAACCAGCGATAGCCCCTTGGGCCGAAGATATAGAGCCAATTAGCCGATAAAACCCTGGGCAAAGGTCAGCAGTATCAGCACCGGGCAAAACAGCTTCACGTAAATCGGCCAGATCTTCCAAAACAGACCCTGCTCCACATCCGGATTGCCCTTTTGAATCTCCGATAAAATGCTATTGCGATGAAAAATCCACCCAGCAAAGATACAGATAAACATACTCAGCAATGGCTGCGCTCGTTCAGTGGTCAGCGTAATCACAAAACCAAACAGGCTATCGAAATTCAATGCAACGATCGTACTCAGAGTAAAGATAATCAGCGCCACTAACCAAGTCGCCTTAGTGCGATGTATCTGCCGCACTTCCACCGCATAAGACACCGGCACCTCAAGCATCGAGATAGACGAGGTCACTGCGGCAATCGACATCAGTACAAAAAAGGCCAGACCCACAAACACACCAGCAGCGCCCATACCTTCAAATAGGGCAGGCAGAACCTGAAAGATCAGATCCGGCCCAGCGATCAGGCTGCCGCTCTCGGCATAAATAGTCACACCCAAATGCTGCGCCACAAACATCGCCGGCAACACCAGCAGACCCGCCAAAAAGGCAATTCCCGTATCGGTCAAAGTCACCAGCGCACCCACCAGAGGCAAATTCTCATCGCTGCGAATATAAGAACCGTAGATCAGCATAGTGCCAACTCCCAGGGACATAGAAAAGAACGCCTGGCCCATAGCACTGACAATTAACTTAGGGTCGCTCATCTGAGAAAAGTCCGGCACCAGATAATGCTCCAAGCCCTGCATCGCCCCAGGTTGCATCAGAACATAGAGAATAAGACTTATAAGTAATACGAACAGTGAAGGCATCAAGCGCTGCGACCATTTCTCAATACCCTGTTCCACGCCGGCACTGATCACCAGCGCCGTCAAACCAATAAACAGCGCTGCAAAGCCGACATTGCGCGCCAGGCCAAACTCAGTCAGCCAGTTGCCCAGCTGCGGTAGCCCAATAAGAGCAGTGATAGGCTCAAGCATAAAGGCCAGCATCCACCCAGCCACAAGGCTGTAAAAGCACAGAATCAGACTGGCAGTGATCATGCCGCCCATACCCACCGCCCAACCGGCGCGCTTCGCAGCGGGAGTAGTCGAGATCGACTGCAGAGCATTAACCATATTCGACTGAGTGTGACGACCAATAATCAACTCCGCCATCATTGCCGGATAAGCCAGCAGGAATGCCAGAATCATATACATCAGCACAAAGGCCGCGCCGCCATTTTCGGCAGCATTAGTGGGAAAACCCCAGATATTGCCCAGCCCAACGGCCGAGCCGGATGCGGCTAAGATAAACGCCAAGCGAGAAGAGAATTGACCTCTTTGCATTTGCTGTCCCTTTTTTATTGTGTAAGCACTTTTTAAGGCGATTACTTTTGCAACGGATTCTAGGCGATTCAGCGTCTAAATTCGATCTAAATAATATATTCATTAGCAGAGCATTTAATCGCCTATGCCCAGCCCATGACTATGCTAGACTTGCATTTCACAGGGGGCGTTTTGGATTCGACGACGGCTACAAAACTTCCGGTGCATGCCGAGATGGTGACCAATCTCGTTAATCCAAAGTCGCAAACTTATAGTTGCCAACGACGACAACTACGCACTAGCTGCTTAAACCCCAGTGTAGTGCCGTTTGACTGGAGCCGTGCTTATGCGTCCAGAGTTTCAAACCCTTAGGGGCGAGAGACGCTCAAATGTCATATCTCATAAGATCGTGAAGAAGCTTGTTCGGGGCGGACTCACTAAAAACTTACCGAAATCGTGCGTTGTCCGCCCTGTCAGTCGGGTTTCAGCGTACTAAAACTAAAGACTGAACTAAGCATGTAGAGCCGTAGGCAGCGGGCTGGCGGACGCGGGTTCAATTCCCGCCGCCTCCACCAAA
>CAXAFJ010000039.1:0-18474 GCA_963968025.1 uncultured Pseudomonadales bacterium
AGGCGATAAAAAAGGACTGTATGACTACAGTCCTTGATATATGGTGCCCGGGGTCGGACTTGAACCGACACGGTGTTGCCACCGAGGGATTTTAAGTCCCTTGCGTCTACCAATTTCGCCACCCGGGCATGTAACTAGGTGGGCTTTCAAACATATTTTCTGGCTGATAATTCTGCCAGTCTTTCAGACTGGTCTTGCGGTCGCTAACGGCGTCCTGCCTCACGCGACACTCGAGCATCCTGCTCATCGTCTACCAATTTCGCCACCCGGGCATGGTGCTGAGTGGGCTTTCAAACATCTTTTCTGGCTGATAATGCTACGAGCCTTTCAAACCGGTCAAACAATCGACCGCTGCTGCCTAAGCGGCCGAAATTATACCTGATCAAAATCTCAAATGGGAAACAATAACGTGCTTTTTGGGGCTTTTTTAGCCCCAGCCATTTAAGCGTTGGCTTTGGACCTGCGCAGCCAGATTGCTTGAGCTATTACACCGACCACATAGGTCACCGCAAAGGCCATATAGAAGCCGAGCAGCAAGGGGTCTTCGACTTCGGTTACCACTGGATCGTTGACCGGTAAGCGCCTCAGACCATCGGTGATTGCCGGGATCATGTGGAATAAGAATGTCGCTGAGTAGCTGGCTGCTTGCAAGTAAGGAGACAGTCCGCCAACAATTCGCTTTTTCTCAGCGAGCCAGCCTACTACTACGGCTAGTAATGTCGCGACTGCCAGGGCGTGGGCTATATTGAAGCCGCCATTTTGGAATATGGTCAGTGCGGAGATGGCGGTTATTAGGGTGGCGATTAAATAGATCTGACCGGACTTGGTGGTCGATTTAATGATTTTGTGTTTTGCGATGGTGTAGATGACTGAGCCGATGGACAGAATGCCCAAAATTGTGTGGAACCAGCCTACTAGTGTGATTTCTGCCATGGGGATAATCTCTGTTTATTATTTTAGTTATGCAAGTGGCGTGGATTTTAGCAGATGTGCTGGGGGTTTGGGGGAACTTTTGGGGCTGGCTGGGGGGATTAAGAAATGGAGGCGCCGGTCGGAATCGAACCGACGATCGCGGAGTTGCAGTCCACTGCATTACCACTTTGCTACGGCGCCTATAAAAACATTTCAACTTAAAACTTGAACAGTGCTGGACCCAGTACCTTTCAAGTGGCCGCTATTCTAGGCATTACCAGCAATAAATCAACTGATTATCGCCCTGATCTCACTTACTTGTCGTTGTGCCACTCAATTGCGGCCAGGCGGCGCGCAGATAGTGGATCATTGACCAGAGCGTTAGTGCAGCGGCTATATAAATAGCGATAAATCCAAGATTGGTAAGCAGCTCATTTTCGGGTTTCGCGGCGAGCAGTACGGCGATGGCAACCATCTGTACCCAGGTCTTCACTTTGCCGATCATGGCGACGGCGACGGTGCCGCTGTAGCCCATCTCGGCCATCCACTCGCGCAGTGCGGAGATAACAATTTCACGGCCGATAATAATTATTGAGGCAATTGAGAACCAGGGGCTGGAGTGCACTTCAAGCAGCATCACCATGGCCGCAACCACAATTAGCTTGTCGGCAACCGGATCGAGGAAAGCGCCAAAGGGCGTGACCTGATCATACTTGCGCGCCATATAGCCATCGACCCAATCGGTTGCTGCGGCCAGACCAAATACGGCGGCGGCGATCAGGTTATGCCATTCCCAGGAGGTGTAATAGATAGCGATGAACACCGGTATTAAGCCAATGCGCAGCAGGGTCAGGATGTTGGGCAGATTCCACATGTAATTGTCTTCTGTTGGCGATAATGGGTTCGCGGCTTAGCAGTCTTAATCGTGCGGCGAATCTAAACGTTAGTCATTGTACAGTGCGCTGTAAATCTCATCAGCAACCTTTTTGCTGATATTAGGCACTTTCATCAAATCGGCGACGCTGGCTTTTTGCACTTCGCGAATACCACCGAAGTGTTTGAGGATATCGCGACGCCTTGTGGGACCCACTCCCGGAATACCTTCTAGTGGTGAAGTGCGGCGCTTTTTATCACGACGGGCCTTGTGTCCGGTGATGGCAAAGCGGTGGGCTTCATCGCGGATCTGTTGAATCAAATGCAGCGCAGCCTGCTGGGGTCGGGCGATAACGCGGTTGTTCTGGTCCGCCAGAATCAGTGTTTCAAAGCCGGCTTTGCGGGTGGTGCCCTTGGCAACACCCAAAATCATTACCCCCACTACGCCCAGATCGGCGAGCACTTCTTTGGCTATACCAATCTGCCCCTTACCGCCGTCAATCAGCAAGATCTCCGGCAGCTTGCCCTCGCCTTTCATCAGTCTGGTGTAGCGCCGTCTAATCGCCTGTTCCATGGCGGCATAGTCATCGCCGCCGGTAATGCCTTCGATATTGAAGCGCCGGTAGTCGCTTTTCACTGCGCCGCTGCCGTCAAATACCACACAGGAGGCAACCACCGCCTCACCGCTGCTGTGGCTGATATCAAAACATTCGATGCGCTCGGGCAGGCTCTCAAGTTCGAGAGTTTCCCGCAGTGATTCCATGCGTTTTTCTTGGCTTTGTTTCGACGCCAGCTTGCCGGCAAGATTTTGTTCTGCGGTGCGCTGTGCCAGCTCGATCCACTTGGCGCGGAAACCCCGCACTGAATGACGGATCTCAAGCTTGCGCTGAACCTGCAGTTCAAGGGCTTCAGTAAGGGTCTCGGCGCTGTCGATTTCTGCGTTGAGTAAAATCTCTTTCGGCAAATCTGGACGGCCGCCGCCAGCCAGATAGAGCAGCGGCAGAAAATCATCCAAGAGTTCGCCAGCAGTCTGGGCCAGTGGCGCTTTCGGGTAATAGCTACGGCTGCCAAGAATACGCCCTTGACGAATATAGAGCATATGCACGCAGGCCTGACCATTACTGATGGCGCCGGCCACTACATCAATGGTGCCCTTACCCTTCTCGATTACCTGTTGAGTTTGGATCTGTCGCAGTGCAGCAATCTGGTCGCGAGTCTCAGCGGCCTTTTCAAACGCTAACGCCTCGGCGGCTTTGACCATATCTACCTCTAACTGCTTGAGGATTTTATCGCCCTTGCCATCCAGGTAGAGGCGCGTGACATTGACATCCGCGATATAGTCTTCTGGACTGACAAACTCTACGCAGGGAGCGGTGCAGCGTTTAATTTGATATTGCAGACAGGGGCGCGAGCGGTTGCTGAAAAAACTGTCTTCGCACTGGCGCACCTTAAAGGTCTTTTGCAGGAAACTCATGGTTTCGCGAACCGCATAGACGCTGGGGAAGGGGCCAAAGTAGGTGCCCTTGGCTTTTTTCGCACCGCGATGAAAAGCCAGGCGCGGCCATTTATCTTTGTCCGTGAGCAGAATATAGGGATAGCTTTTGTCGTCGCGCATCAAAATATTAAACGGCGGACGGCGCTGCTTGATAAGGTTGTGCTCGAGGATCAGCGCTTCGGTTTCAGTCTCAGTAACTGTCACATCGATCTGTTCGATGCGCTTGACCAGAGCCGCGGTTTTTGGGCTTAGACCGGTCTTGCGGAAATAGCTGCTAACCCGGTTCTTCAGGTTCTTGGCTTTACCCACATAGAGTATCTCCCCCTCGGCATTGAACATCTGGTAGATGCCCGGCCGCTGGGTCAATGATTTAAGAAATGTTGGGGGGTCAAATGCCATGGCGCGATTGTAGCGGTTTTTACCCCAAAAAGGACCTAAAGGCGGTAAAGGCGCTTATAAAAAGTGCCTATGAGAAGCGCTTATGAGAAGCGCTTATTACCGGCTTTACAGTACTGCACCGCGCCGCTCTCAACCGCGTAATCCCGATCTAGCACGGTGCTGACAAAATGCCATTGATTGCTCATAGCCTCTGGGGTCAATGTCATCTCTGACCAGCCGCGCCGGGCAGTATCCACGGCAAATAGCTCTTTGCTGACATCCTGAATTGCCTTGCCCAGCTCAGCGGGATCTGTGGGCAGATAGGTTTCCAAGCCCGGACTGCTGACTCCAGGGGTGCCCACTTCAACGCCCACGGCCTGACCATTGCTATCGGCGAGATTAAACGACCAGGCATTGTGAGTGTCGCCTGCCAGCACTACGGGGTTAGTGCCGTGCTTGGCAAAGCTACTAAACACGCGATCGCGACAGGCAGCATAGCCATCCCAGGCATCCAAATTAAACGGTAGTTGATGGGGTGCCAGCACCTGCATCATCTCCATGATTTTGCGAATATAGGGTTCAGCTTGATCAATCTTAAGCTGCTCATCGGTTAATACTGGGAGCTGTAATTTGCCGATTAAGACCTGCTGGCCGATCACCTGCCAGGTGGCACCGCGCTGCTTGCTGGCCTGCAATTCGCTGTCGAGCCATTGCTCTTGATCGGCACCGAGAATCGTCCTGTCGGGCTCAACTAAAGCCTTCTGTTTAAAGCTCTGACTATCCGGCAGGTAATACCAACCCTGAGGCAATGTCTCAGCGGTAAGCTCTTTAATGGTGGCATAGTCATTCACTGGTGTGGGCGTTCCAGAGGTGAAATCAAAGGGCATGATGAGACGCACAAGCTGCTCCGCTGGCAGACTCTTAATGACCTGAGCAGAATCCTCCTCACTGATCAAATTTCCCTCCCCTGAGGCTGACAGCTGAAATAAGGCTGATTGCATAGGCAGATCACTGGCGTAATCCAGGGGCCGGTCGCGACCGTGCAGGCGTGTATCCAACATCATTAAATCCGCTAGATTACCCAGTTTAAAGCTGCGGAAGATGGCACTCTGATCCCCCATTGAGCTAGTGCGAATCGGCATCCACTCATGGTAGGCCTGACGGGCACTGCGCATACGCGCCTGAAAATCACCTTCATCTGCGCTATGGTTTTCAGCGCCGTCTTTCCAGGAATCATTGGCTAACTCATGATCGTCCCAAACACAGACAAAGGGATGTCGAGCATGAACCAGCTGTAAATCGTCATCAGTGCGGTAGAGACCATAGCGCATGCGATAGTCTTCGAGGCTTAGAATTTCATTGCTGGGCTCAACCTTGCGGCCAAGTGTTTCCGTGGCCAGGCTATTGGAATAGACCCCTTCGGCATATTCATAAATATAGTCACCTAGGTGCAGCACCAGATCTATATCGGTCTCGGCCATATGGCGGTAGACATTAAAATAGCCCTGGGGATAGTTTGAGCAGGAGGTGATGCCCAGGCGAATCTGGTCTATATCGCCCACAGGTAATGTGCGAGTCCTGCCTATTGGACTGGCCAGCTGATCGTCGCTTAAGAAACGATAAAAATAAGGGCTGTTGGGGCTGAGTCCAGCGACATCAATTTTGACGGTATAGTCCCGCTCAGAATTGGTTGTGGCCATGCCTGTGCTAACAATCTGCTTAAAGCCGCGATCTTTGGCGACCTGCCACTGACAGCTAATAGCGCTGTGCTCGCCGTTGCCGGGAATCAGACGTGTCCACAGAATCACACGATCAGCCAGCGGATCGCCACTGGCAACACCGTGGGTAAAATACGCTGGCGCTGAGGCCTGTACCTCAAAACCACGAAGAGCTAAGAGCCCAAGACTGGCACTCATGCCTTTGAGTAATTGACGGCGGTTTAACGACGCCCTTTTAGAGGGGTTTTGATTCATCGGATCGGCTCTTCTTATAGATGAGAGTTTATGATTTTAGACTACCCTATTATCACTGGTTTTGTACTGCAAATATGAATTAAAAACAGCTTATTAATCTGTCGATTTGCTCCACAGTGTTGCAGCGGTGAGGCGACAACCGAATACCTTTGGCTCGGGTATCAAAGTGTACTTGAGACTCATTTAAGCGACTGAGAATCTGCTGCTGATGTTGCCCAAAATCCAAAATTAAAGTGCCGCCACGCTCGACCTTTGCACCGGGAGAAATCAATGCGGAATCCGGCACGGCTCGAATAATCCTATCGCTGAGGGCGATATTGGTTGCTCGGATCTTATCCACGCCCATCGCATTAATCTGGGCCAGACTATTGGCCGCCACGGCGTAGGGATAGACCGAGGGCGTGCCTCCCCAAAAGCGCAGGGCATCCCGGGCATAGCGAAAATGGTGAATATCAAATTCAAAGGGATTTTCATGGGAAAACCAGCCCACATTATCCGGCTGACACTGCTCAATTATCTCCGGATCAACCCAGAGAAATGCGGCACCAGGGCCACCGCCAATCCACTTTACCGAGGAGCCCACCACAAAATCCGCCTGCCACTGCTGTAGGTCAATGGGGATAATTCCCGCTGACTGAGCCACATCCACCAGGGATAAAATACCTTTTTGCCGGGCCAGCTCAGTGATCTGTTGCACGGGCAACTGACGTCCATTATTGGACTGCACATGGGTTATTAGCACCATACCCACATCATCGCTCATCTGCTTATCCCACTGACCAAGATCCGAGGTATCTGTATCTGCGGGAATAAACTTTAACCGATAGCCCAGGCTGGCAGTTTTTTGCAGAGCAAAAGCAATCGACGGAAAGTCCTCTTCGCTCAATAAAATAACTGGCCGCTGTGAACAGGTTGGCAATGAATAAATACTCTTTGATACCGCACTCGAGAGACTGCTCTGAGGGCAGATATTAGCCATCTGCGTATTCATCAGCACAGCCAACTGCTCTCGAAAAGACGCAATCTCCGCCAGCCAGTGATTCCATATATCTGCATCACCGCGCTGCCATGGCTGCCAAAAGGCACTGGCCGCCGCCTGCTCTGCGCCGACCAATGGCAAGCCCACAGAATGGCTGAGCAGATAGATTCCCTCATGGGCAACAAACTGGTTCATAGCAGCAAGCCTTTAAGGTGTTTTATATCCCCATGGCGGGTATTAAACTCACCGCCAACATCTGCAGCACAGCGCATATCACAGAGTTTGCGCAGGCTCTTTAACAGCACTGGCAACGGTGGCCCGCTGGCGGTAATACCTTGAGTCTCGGTAAGCGCTCCCTCATCCGCAGGCCGTTGAATAAATTTATTCACCAGCTGCTCATGATGCTGCAGTGCGGTCTGGCCGTGGGCATGGCAAACCTGTAAAAACAGCTCGAGATTTTTCTGCACCCAGGGCTGGTCTGTGTCTGCATCGGCCGTGGCTAAAAAGCTATCCAACAGGCTAGTTCGGCGCATACAGTCCCGCAAGACCAGCTGATCATCCGGGCGCATAAACAAAAACTTATCCAC
This sequence comes from uncultured Pseudomonadales bacterium, assembly GCA_963968025.1. Lineage (GTDB taxonomy): Bacteria > Pseudomonadota > Gammaproteobacteria > Pseudomonadales > Porticoccaceae > HTCC2207. The sequence continues at coordinate 7,198 of CAXAFJ010000039.1, forward strand.
CAACAGCTGAGAGTAATAAGGATCATCTGCCCGACACAAACCAAGCAATAGATCGATCACATTGATCCCGGAAAAATCCCCGGCATTGGCACCGCGGTATTCATGTAGCCCTACACGATGGGGGCGATAATAGGGCCTGACAGAGTAAAAGAATCGATCCACATCGAGCTTTTCAAATAGCTCTTGGTTGTAAGCGTAAACCTCTTCCAGTGACTGTTTGGCACTGTGCAGCAGGTCGTAGCTGACCGGGTGAGAAACCCCTAGGGGCAGTATCTGGCGCAGAGCCTCTGAGGCGCGAATAAAAGCAAAGACACTGCGGGTGTTGTAATCGAGAAACAGCTTTTCGTCGTCCAGGTCAGTAAAGGTTTTGTAGACACCACTAATAGCCCGATTATGAGTTTCCAAATGACTGGAGGCAAAGCGTGGAATCACGCCCAGAGAGGCACCCAACTGCATCGCCAGTGCGGAGGCTTCCTGCAGTGGTGAGCGGGTTTCTCTTGAGGGCTCGGTGATTTCATGGCGGCGGCAGGCGGCCATATAAAAACCCACATTGCCCAGCAAGTCGAAACCGCTATCAAAGCCTTCGTCGGTATTGCCCTCCTCCAGCAGGTCGCTGATTAGGGCTCTGCCCTCTTCCACCAAACGCTGCTTTAAAGCCTGACCCAAGGTGGGCACAGGCAGTCGATCGGGCTGGCTAAAATGAAGTTCTTCAAGAGCAGTATTGATCGCTCTAAAATCGCTGCGGATCCATGCATCAAGTGCCTTGGCTTTTTTGGTCATAGCTTGTTTTGCCTGTTTGTTCAAACATTGTAATAACGGCAAATAGTAACAAAAGACCTTTAACGCTTTCGGTCAAATAGCGCCCCTATACGAACACTATATGTATAATCAGACTCTTTATAGGCTACTATTGAGTTGATTATGCCCCTAAACCAGCAGAGAACAGATAATATCAATCTAGACAACACCGACATCAAGATCCTCAATGCCCTGCAGGCCAATGCACGGATCAGCAATGCCGGGCTCTCAGCTCTGGTCAATCTGTCACAAACTCCCTGCCTGCGACGTCTGCGCAAACTGGAACAGAGCGGCCTGATCGAACAGTACACTGCACGACTCAATCACAGCATGCTCGGCATTGGCGTCTCGGCGTTTGTATTTATTAAACTGAATAAAAACACCTCCAGTAATGCGGCCTCATTTGAAGCCGCGATCGGTGAATTTAGTGAGGTGTTGGAGTGCTGTGTTCTGGCCGGCGTGCATGATTATGCACTGCGCATAGTGACCAAAAACCTGCAGACATTTGAATCATTTTTAAAGGACAAGCTGGCCACCGTAGAACAGGTGGAAGATATTGAGTCGACGATTATTCTCAATCAAACCATGGCTTACCGCTCGCCCAAGCTTATTAAACCTTAATCCTTTACGGCGAAGAAAGACCAATTCACCCTATTAGCAATTAGATACTTGCTGCGTATGTATCAAGCATAGCGGCGACTTCATTTAAACGTTTTCGCGTTGCTGGGCTAAATTTACCAGTTGAAATAAACCCGTGAGTGCAGTCCGGCAAATGAAGATGAGTTACCGACACCTGGGCCTGCTGCAACTTATCAACAAAGGCCAGGCCTTCATCTCTCAACACATCGTATTCCGCGGTCACCATCAATGTATCTGGCGTTTTGCTCATATCCTCACAGAGTATTGGGCTGGTTTTAATCGCCTGAGACTCCAGCTGTTTCGGCAAGTAGGCGTCACGGAAAAAGGTCATGGTTTCCTCGGTTAAGATCAGCCCTTTACCAAAACGCTGAATCGAATCTGACTCACCGCTGATATCAACCCAAGGGTAAAGCAAAAACTGAAAAGCCGGCGCGACCTTTAAATCGCCCTCCAACAGATCACCAAAAGTCTGCATGGATAATACCGCGGTTAAATTGCCCCCAGCACTATCGCCACCCATTCCAATTTTGGTCTGTTCAATACCCAATTCGGTGGCATGCTCTGTCACCCAATTCCAGGCATCCAAACCATCCTGTAGTGGGCCCGGAAATGGACTCTCAGGTGCTAGTCGATAATCTACCGTAATCAGATTAATACTGGCCTGACCTGCCAGTAGGCTACAGAAACCATGATGGCTTTTAAAACCGCCAATGACATAGCCGCCGCCATGAAAATAGACCATGGTTAGCTTCGCTGCAGTCTTGGTGGGCCGATAGATTCTAATGCCTAGCTCACGCTCACCGACACTGATTGATCGATCCTCTGTGGTGACATCTGATCGAGAACCGCTGCCAAATAACTGATCAAAGCTGTCATAGATAAACCGAAAAGACTTGAGCGGCGACCGGCTCAGCCCAGGGCCCAGATTGCTAAGTTTGCTGAGAATTCTCTGACCGGTAATAAGTTTCATTGCGACACCCTGCGTAGCTGTTGATGCACTTGATCGCCCGGTGAGGGTTTCTTATGCTTTTGCATCGAGCTCTTTTAAGATCTGGCTCGTTGTTTGATAGCTGCAACCTAAAGCAATCCTGCCGTTCTAGCAATCAGTATCAAGTTTGGGCTTTATATTTTTAACCGCAGGGTACGCAGAACATGCTCCTGCAATCTGGCTGGAATACTGAGATCAGTCGCAATAGCCTTCCACGTCGAAAAGGCCTCCACTGTGCGCTGGATAATCTGCTTTTCACTACCCCTCGGCAGGCCAGCATATTGCGCTAGCTGCTTTAAATCACCGCGATCGAAGTCGTTTGTTTTACCATTGATGCTGAGCTGATGATTGCGAGTAAATTCAGTGCCCTCGGAATGAACTAGATCATAGGCAGGAGACAGATCCCAGCTGCCATTTCTATCCATCATAAAGGCGAAGTTTTTAACATGATCATCTTGATTGCAGCCAACGATATTAAATACCACGCGACGGAACTGCTCTTCGAAGGCTTTTTTGGGGATATCCAAACGTTTCATGGCCATAAATAGCTGTTCATAGGAGTGATAACCACTTTCATAATAATCATAGTGGGCAAGTGCGGCGAATGTCTGGACGAACTTTTTACTGCCATCGCTATCGCGATCAAAGCGACGGGTCATAAAGTGATTGCGGCCGTTCTCGGAGAAAATACGACTTTCCATCATATTGATGCCGCACTCTTTGGCCATTAGGTAATAGCTGTATTCGAGCAGACCGTAGCCCGAAGGGTCGGCTATGCCCCAGTCGCCGCTAAATTTCACGCCATCGAATTTGATTAGCCAATGCTCAAATCCGGCGGGTAAATGCAGCTGGCCAGAACGCACATGTTGACTGTCGGGGTTAAAGGCGATAACCGCTTTGGCCCGCGCGCCACCAGCCGAGGTGCCGACCTTTAAGATATCCAGCAAGGCCTCTTTGCCCTCTTTTGTACTGGAACCGGCCTCGGTAAATTTCGCATCCAGTGCCTCTTTACTGGCAAAGGCCATTGAAGCAAGCTCAGTTAAATCTTCGATTGCCAGTAACTTGCCTTCGCTTTTGTCCGGCCCTGCGGCGGGTTCAAACTCCAGAGCGCCCATCCCCCGAGTGCCGGTATAACAGAGGCGATCCACCGCATTAAAATCTGCTGGCTTGCGCCCAGTTTGCGCCAGCCACACATCGATGAGCCGCTGGCCATATTTGTCCGGCAAGCTGTCGGCAATCAGTCCTGGCATACCGTGAAATGACCTTGGGTGTAAATCGGGAAACTGATAGATACGCCGGCTCTGCACCGGCATCATCAATGGCGCAGGCTCAATGCCAAAATTTTCAAAATCAGGAGCATACTCAAAACGTGCGAAGCGTTCGCCGCTGTCCATGGCAACATAGCCAATAGTGGTGCCCCAGAGTTTTACCGTCGCGGTAGTCATTTCCTTTCATCACCCCAGCGAATACCCGCTTCTGCCACCCGCCCTTTTTTACTGAGCTTAGTCTTGGCAAGCACTTCAGCCATAGGCGAATCAAAGGTTTCTGGCAGCAAGGCATCGATGGACGCGGTCATGCGCAGCGCTTTCAGCAGCTTGAGCCATGAAGCCATCTGGCCGTCTTGACCGGATTCGATACGTCTCAGCGTGGCGACGCCAAGACCCGCCTCTTCGGCAAGACGGGTTTGCGAGAAGCCCTGTTGCTTGCGCACCCGTGCCAGCCTACGGCCCATTTCAGTGAGGATTGTCCCGTCCGGGGTTAAATAACCGACTTTCATGCTATCACCAATGATTATTTTTGATTTAAATTAGTCAATTTACTATCATATATGATATGCAAATATGATACTGACTATAGAGTATAGCAACAAAAACAACTTGCAACATAACGCAGTCAGTTATGAGTGCATTTACCCCTAAAAAGCAATTTTAATATTATATATGATCTTTTAACAAGAGTATCAGCTGCAACCCTATATCCACGCACTCCCTACCAGTCCCATTGCCCCACTTAAGCGTCGGCCTGCATGGCAAAAGCCCCAATAAAGGCTTATCCAGAACAGAGCACTGCAGCCTAAAAGTGTGTAAAATCGGCGCCGTTATTTAATAAAGCACCCAATTAGCAAACTGACTCTAATGTCAGCCACCCACCTAATGACTAATAATAATGATTGACCGCAAATTCTGTGTTGCCCCCATGCTCGACTGGACTGACCGCCACTGTCGCTATTTTTTGCGCCTGATCAGCCAGCACAGCGTTCTCTATACCGAGATGATTACCACTGGTGCGATCATCTATGGCGACAGCGACTACCATCTGCAGATGGACGCTTTCGAACATCCGGTGGCGCTGCAACTAGGTGGCAGCAATCCCGCAGATTTGGCGACGGCCTGTAAAATGGCGGCGCAGTATAACTATGCTGAGATCAATCTGAACTGTGGCTGCCCCAGCGATCGTGTGCAAAACGGCATGTTTGGCGCCGTGATGATGAAAGATGCTGAGATCACCGCTAACTGTATCGCGGCAATGCGCGAGGCGGTGGATTTACCGATCACGGTCAAGCATCGCATTGGCGTCGATGACTATGATTCCTATGATTTTTTGCGCGACTTTGTCGGTCGTGTTGCCGAGAGCGGCTGCGAGGTGTTCTTGGTTCATGCGCGCAAAGCTTGGCTTAAGGGGCTGAGCCCAAAACAGAATCGAGAGATCCCTGAACTGAACTATGATCGGGTCTATCAGCTAAAAAAGGATTTCCCCCACTTAGAGATTATTATTAATGGCGGCGTCACCACTCTTGAGCAGTCTCATGAGCATTTGCAACATCTGGATGGCGTTATGGTTGGGCGCGAGGCCTATACCAATCCATACTTGCTGGCTAGCGTAGATCAAGATATCTATGGCGCCACTCATGCCGTAAAAACTCGGCGACAAATCGCTGAAGAGTTTCTACAATACGCGGATATTGAGCTCAGTAAGGGGACTAAATTGAACGCCATGACCCGACATATATTGGGTCTGTTTCACGGTATGCCGGGCGCCCGGCAGTATCGACGCCATATTAGCGAGAACGCCCATAAACCCTCGGCAACAATTGAAGTTTTAACCACCGCACTAGAAAAGACATCTGGAGAATAAGATTAATGAGCGACACTAAGAGCAAGCTGGCCCAACTTAAAGAGATGACCACGGTAGTTGCCGATACTGGCGATTTTGATGCTATTGCTCAGTACTCTCCTGAAGATGCGACAACTAATCCATCGCTGCTATTAAAAGCGGCACAGATGCCCGCCTATCGAAGCCTGGTGGACTCTATAGTGGCAACTACCATGAACGGTCGTCAGTCGAGCGCTGAGCAGCTGGCAGACTGTATGGACCGACTGGCTGTGGGCTTTGGTGAAAAAATTCTCGAACAGATTCCCGGCCGTGTATCCACCGAAGTGGATGCCCGCCTGTCCTTTGATAATGATGCCTCTATCGCCAAAGCGCGTCATTTGATTAATCTCTATGAGCAGGCAGGTATTGGCCGCGAGCGTGTATTGATCAAGATGGCCTCTACTTGGGAAGGTATTCGCGCTGCGGAAATCCTGGAAAAGGAAGGCATTAATTGTAATCTGACGCTGCTGTTTAACTTTACTCAGGCAGTGGCCGCGGCTGATGCCGGTGCCTTTTTAATCTCGCCATTTGTCGGCCGCATTCTCGACTGGTACAAGATCTCAACTGGCCTCACTGAATATGAGCCTGCCGATGATCCTGGCGTGCAGTCGGTGACGCGAATTTACAATTATTACAAGCAGACTGGCTACAACACTGTGGTTATGGGTGCGAGCTTTAGAAACACTGATGAGATTACCGAGTTGGCCGGCTGTGACCGTCTGACAATTAGTCCTCAGCTGTTACAGGCCCTTGATGATGACTATGGCACTCTGGAGCGCAGACTGGATCCAGCGGACACTGGCTCGACGATTCACTACCAGCTTGGCGGTGAGAGTGGGTTCCGCTTTGAGCTCAATCAAGATGCCATGGCCACCGAGAAGCTGGCTGAGGGTATCCGTGGATTTGTTGCCGATCAGATTAAACTTGAAACCTGGTTAAAAGACTTAAACTAATGATTGATAAGATTAAGGCATTTTTTGCCAAGAATGTCGTCGATGCGGAAGACAATTCAGTCAGCGCTGAGCAGCTGGCAACAGCGGCGCTGCTGATTGAGGTGATGGTGATCGACGGCAATCTCGCCGAAGATGAGCTGCAGTCGATTAGCGCGACCCTTGCGCAGATGCTAGAACTGAGTTCTGACCAGGTCGATGAGCTGGTGCTGCTCTCTAGAGATGAAGTCTCTGACGCGACGTCGCTGTATCAGTTTACCAAGGAGATCAATGCCCATTTCAGTCATGAGAAGAAACTCAACTTGATGACTGCCATGTGGCGTGTGGCCTTTGCTGATGGGCATTTGGATAAGCATGAGGAAGGCATTATTCGCCGGGTGGCTGATCTATTGCATCTGCGTCACAGCGAGTTTATTCAGTGTAAGTTAGTGGCTAGAGATAGCTGACCAGAGTCCGTTAAGAGACGTTCTGGGGAGTTCCTACTGATCTGATTCCAGGGCCCGGATAAGGTCGGTAAATTCCGAGCTATTTTTGGGATTGAGCTGAACCAGTAACTTGTGCGCTTCCAAGACCTGCTTGCGAATTTCATCTACCTCAGGGTTCACCGAGGTAATGCTCTGAAGCTTGGCGGTAATATTCGGCACTTCCTGATAGATATCAAACAGTTCGTCAAAGCCCATGCAATCGAGGGTGCGCAAAATACTCGGGTTCTGGCAAAACACCTGCACATCGACGGCATACTCTTTGCGGCAGTGAAGTCCAAGCTTGGCCATCAATCCCAGAGTGGTGCTGTCGAGGCCATCGGCTTCGAGTAAATCGACAACTACTTTTTTGACATCACTACTGCCAAAAATACGGTCTATATAGCGATTCAGTGAACCGCACAGCGTCACTCGCACATCGCCGATAAACTTAATCAGATAGTTGCCCTGCTCACCGGCAACAAAGATTTTTCCAGTACTCACCCTACATACCTCGGGTCAAAAGTAGAACGGATATGTCATCCTGCGGGTCTTCAATATCATCAATAAACAACGCATTTTTGAGCTTATCAATATTTTCGGCACTGGCTGCAAGATAGTTCAACAAGGTCTGCTCTTTATCGACGATTTCTTTATCCGACACCAGATCAAAAACCCCATCGGATAACAGCACTAAGGCAAAGGACTCTGGCAGGCTAACGTCTTCAACGGTCCACTTTACATCCTCAAAGATACCCGCCGGCTTACCCTTGCCTGGAAGAAAGCGCGCCTTGCCATCACTGATCAAAATCGGTGACGGTTGCTGAGCACCGATAACATAGCGCAGCTGCCGAGTCTCGGTATCCAGCGATCCGGCAACAATGGTTAGATGCTTGCCTAGGCCGGTGGCCAACAGTTGACTATTGATCGATTCAACAAGCCCTTCAGGGGCCTGAGCCAACGCAGCATAGTCTTGCTGGACCTGATGCTTGCGAATCACACGGCCGATCATAAAGCGCAGCAGCACGGTAACAAATGCCGAGGAAGCACCGTGCCCAGAGACATCGGCAAAATAAAACAGCAGGTAGCGACCGAGGACGAAGTTATAACCGACAAAGTCGCCGCTTAAATAGAGTGAGGGGGTTATGGAGTGGGAGATTTCGTAGTCACCGAACTTGAGTGGGCTCTCCGGCATCAGGCTTTTCTGTACTTCAAGACCGGCAAGCTGATCCTGCTTTAGCAGCTGCAGGCTATTCTGCAGATTTAGGTTGGACTGTTCCAGCTCCCTGCGGTAGAGCCTTTTCTGATCCCGCGACTGCGCAAGAATACTGACTCGTTCAAGAATTGAGACAAGTTCAGTGTCACTGCTTTGAGGAAAGACTACATCGGCCACACCGAGACGGAAGTATTCAGCGACGCGTTGATTCTGATCTGAACTGAGCAGTACAATAACTAAAAACTCAGCTGCCAGCGCCTGAAGAAATTCGCGCTGAACCGCAGTTTTAATGGCCGCATAACTGGAACTAATCAGCACCGGCTGCAGCAGTGGATCATCACACTGATCGCGCATAACCTCGACACTTTGCACAGCTGTCGATGCAGCAGCCAGACGCTGAAAACTGTGGCTTGAACCCTGAACACTGGGCTCTTTTTCCCCAAGAAAAAAGATCAGGTCTGACGGTGTTTTCATTGCTAATACGGCTTTCGCAGGTGGTCGTTTAAGGCTCACAGCTAAATATTAAGCGTGTGCCAACTGTCTATTAGTATTCGTCGAAATCGCCAAAATCGTCTTCTATTTCACCATCATTAACCAAATACCGATTGCGTTGCAAATATACATCTCTAACAAATAAATAGCGATCTCCGGAAGCAATTTCATCTACACCCAAAAGGCTTACTCTAGTGGTCAAAAGATCCAGTGCTCGGGCGGAATTTTTAAGTCTCACATCATCGCTGTAGGTCAGCGGGTCGGTTAAACTATCGACTAGTTTGCTCGGCGCATCTCGCAGGGTGGAGGGGCCAATAAAGGGCAGCATTAGATAGGGTCCTTCCGCTACTCCCCAGACCGCTAAGGTCTGACCAAAATCTTCACCGTCACTCTTGCTGATGCCAGCGCGTTCGGCGACATCAAATAAACCGGCCATACCAATGGTTGAGTTAATTAAAAAGCGACCACCATCGTGACCCGCCTGCTTGAACTTGCCCTGCAACAGATCATTGACCACATTGGTTATTTCATCGAGATTGCTAAACACATTAGCAATACCGCGCTCCAATGGGTTGGGCATAATATCTGAGTAGACAACGGCAACCGGCCTCAGGGCGGAGTAATCAAGCGTATCATTGAAATAAAACATGTTGCGGTTGAAGCCTTCAAAGCTATCCTGCTCTTCCGCCTGAAGCGACGATGCGAGTAATGGCAGTGAAAATAAGATTGTCGCCAGTAATTTTATGGCCAACTGTGAGGGACTGAGGAAGGAGAAAAGCTTCATGGGGTTCTCGTAAATTATCCAGCTGCAAATAGGGGTATCTTACTGCCCAAATTGCTTGCCGTACACTGCCGAATCACTCTCAACAATAAAAATCAGTAGAATCCGCAGATTATATCTTTGCTACTCAACTGTGAAAGAAGACCGGCTCCAAAGTCAAGTATGGCATCAGGGTTGGAATACTCAAGTTCAGCAGCCAATTGAAGCAATGCACCCCTGCCAGTAAGCTTATATTTATCGAGGATTTCCAGCAGTCGCTGAGTGGTCCGATTGATCTCCATAAAGCCCACTTGCATCTGACGATCGCGATAAATAATGATATGGGTGGCATCCGCCGACACTTCAGTGGGCTGAAAATCAGGCCCAATAAGGTGAACCGGATAGTTATAGCTCATCACCCAGGCCAGTGGCGAGACAATCGGCCGGCCCTCCAACAGGTCGCCCTCAGTTTGGACTTCAGGGAAATCTATAATGGACACATCCAGCGCTAGCTCCACCCATTCATAATGGGCTAGCTGCAACATAAATAGCGGATCTTGCGGCTGCGGTATCCGTTCGCTCTGAAGGTAGTGCAAGAACTCGCTACCTATATCTAAAAAATAGGGGCTGTGACTCTGGTGGCGGTGAACGAAGTCTCGGGCCATAGCCGTCCATCGCTGAGGATCGGTGATCGATTTCAGGATCGGAAAACCATTGGCAATAAAGGATTCGATATTGTTGAAGAACAGGCTTCTATAGATTTCCAAACGGCGATCTTCGATACCTTTGGGAGGCGGATTGGATTCTGGGTTTCGGATATGCGCGGCAAGCTCAAACTGAGCCCGTTGAAAGGCTGGCTGGGAGGCAACTTGAAGCTCTCTTCTCATACCTTTTCCAACTGGCTCGCAGCAGGCACGGTATTTTGATCGCCCTGCTGTTGCTTATCATACATACGTTGATACGCCCTTATCTGGTCGACCTCCACAAGAAGCTCATCGACTGGGGGAATATTGAAATCTCTCTCCAGCAACGTTGGGAACACACCAAACTCAGCATAGGCAGCATCCAATAGATGCCACACCGGGTCGATCACATCTGCACCGTGGGTGTCCACACGCAGATCTTCGGCCTCTTCGTAGTGACCGGCAATATGACCGTAGGCTATGCGTTCGCCTGGCAGTGCCTTTAAAAACTCATAGGGGTCGTAGCTGTGGTTAATGCTGTTGACGAAAATATTATTAACATCGAGCAGCAGATTGCAGTCGGCTTTGGCTAAGACTGCATTAAGGAATTCAATCTCGGACATTTCCTGTTGCGGCGCGGCATAATAGGAGACGTTTTCCATGGCGATGCGCTCACCTAGAAAATCCTGAATCTGGATAATCCGCTGGGCCACATAGTCCACGGCTTCTTCGGTAAAGGGAATTGGCATCAGATCATAGAGATGGCCGCTGTCGCTGCAGAAGCTCAGATGCTCGCTGTAACAGCGTATCGAATGCTCCGACATAAAGCGTTTAATCGAGCGCAGCAGATCCCAGTCGAGCCCAGAGGGTGAACCTATAGAGAGCGACAATCCGTGAATCACAAAGGGAAATTTTTCGGTGTAACGACGCAGAGCTGCGCCATAGCGACCACCGACATTAATCCAGTTTTCTGGAGCCACCTCCATAAACTGTACCTGTTCAAGAGACACTGAGGAGAGAGGCTCGCAAAGCGAGCGCCGCAACCCAAGGCCTGCCCCCTGAACAGGGTACTGATGCGTCATCAGTTAAACGATCCTAGCGATAGGATTATTCGAGCAGACCAATAACGCGGGGGAC
>CAXAFJ010000040.1:0-18220 GCA_963968025.1 uncultured Pseudomonadales bacterium
GGCCAAGCCTAAGGCGGTAGTACCCAAACCAGAAGCCAAACCAGCAGCCAAACCAAATCCCTGGGCCTCTGGCGCCTACAAAAAATCATAAATATCCCTATCTGCCCCTAGGGTTCTCTTTCCCCGATATTTGAAATTCCAAAGTAATTATCACAGTACCTGCTCTGTTCCTTTTCTAAAATCTAGCCACCAAACTTTCTCCCAGACCACTAACCAATCTCAGTCAAATTAGACTGTTTTTTCGATTAGTGGCTGATGGGTTTGTGTCAGCGCACGGGAATACTAAGAGAGAGTTCTTTTAGCGTGCGGTTTCGGCGCAAGGGTTTATGGATAAGCCTCAACTTAGACCCTGCAGTACTTTTATGGGGCAATAAAAATAAGGAAGTTACTATGCGCACAACCCTCATTGGCAGGTTTTTATCAATCGTCATTGTCAGTTTGATCTGTATTACTGCCACCTATGCCGACTCAGGCAGCTCTATCTCAGCCCACTCTATCCCAGCCCACTCTATCCCAACTCCTTCGGCCTGGGACAATCAAAGTGGTTCAACGCTAACAATTAATTCTATCAGTAGCACCGGCCTGATTACCGGCACCTATACCAATCGCGCATCTGGCTATGAGTGTAAAAATATTCCCTATCCAGTAACTGGCTGGGCCTATGGCACGGCGATTACCTTTAATACTATCTGGCAGAATGCCTCAGCATCTTGCAGCTCTATTACTGCTTGGACAGGATTTTTGTATCAGGGAAAAATGAGCACCCTGTGGAGCCTAACGATTGATGGATCCTCTAGCACAGCCCAGATTATTCGAGGTAATGATACGTTTAGGCAGGTTAGAAAAGTAATCAATAAATCTCAAATCCTGAAAAAATAAAAAACCTAATAGCCGGGGCCGCCATAAGTAGTCCCGTGCTCTTTAGCAAGGAGCAATAAAAAATGGACTTTTAAAATTCAAAAAACATTAATAATCAAATTAAAAACGCGACGATTATAATTGCACTGATCACCCATCTTATCTTGGCCATACTAACCTTTGGCGTCTCAGTAGCACTGTTGGCAGTCACTGGGCTGATCACCTCGCTACTCTTAAAAAAAGATATAAATGAAGCCAAGTCGAGGGATAATAGCTTTAATAAAAATTACCCCTTTGGTTATTTTGGTCAAACATTTTGTCGCTTTCAATATGTCTTTTATCACCCCTATAGTATTGATAAAGATATTAATAGCGCCATTACAGCAGCGCTTAAAGCTAAGACGCCTATAACATCGGTAAAAACAGTATCGATTATTGATACAGATTCAGATCTAAAAAATTGCGAGCAGCGCAGTTTTGTCAAAGCGGAATCCGATACAACCTCGCGCGGAACCGCGATCACTCTGTTATTAAACCACTCTAACTTTAGTTCTATGCACACTGTCGAGTGGCGCGTTTTAGTCGCTGGCTATATAGATAAAAATGGCAAATTTAATCTGATTGCTTATTCGCTGTTTACTATTATGTTTTGGATTGGTCCCTACCTGAGGCATGGCCATGATCTCTTGAGTCGCGTAAGAACTATTTATCCCAGCGCCTACAATGATATGGATATTGAAACTCAGGTGCGCTGTCTCCACGAAGTGGTTTTTGAAGGAGTGATCGCTGAGTTGGATAAAAACGGTATTGATACCGGGGCAATAAAACGACAAAAGACACAGGCTTTTAATATGGGTAGCGGCATTCATGGCGCTATAAAAAAATTGGCGCCTTGGCTAAAGGAACCGATGCATGAGTGATTCAGATGTAGCAGTTCCGACAGATTTTTTTTAGAGCAGTGGAGTTAGAGCGATTTACTCAATCGATCAGTAATATCGCCGCCCACAATAATATTAATTTCGCCGACTTTCAGGCAGTGCAATCCCAGGTGACTGAGCTGTCGACTAATCCTGATCAGTCGACGGTGGACGATTCAGTTTTTCGACTAGGCAAAAAATATAGCTGGGCTCTAAGGCCACTATCGATTATGTTTGCTACTGTTATTGGTGAGGAATAACCAAGGAGGCCCTATGCCCCAGTGCGCAAAAACCGATACAGAGATTGAAGATTGTTTTGAGGTGATGGCCGAGCTAAGGCCCCATTTAAGAAAAGACCAATTTTTATCCACCGTGCGGAGTATGGAGGTTGAAGGTTATCGCCTAATATATATCGCCGCGGACAATAAAGTTGTGGCTGCAGCGGGCTATCGTATTTACAGCAATCTGTGGATGGGCAAACATCTATATGTGGATGATCTTGTTACTGCCGATGCGAATAGATCTTCAGGCTATGGCAAACGAATGATTGATTGGCTGCGTGACGAAGCAAAGAGCAACGGTTGTAAAATGTTCCATCTGGACTCTGGCACTCATCACGGTAGAGCTCACAAGTTTTATTTTCAGGAAGGTTTTACCATTGGCAGTTATCACTTTAGCCAGGAGCTGTAATCATGCCTACAGCCTATGCATTGGTCATAGTGAATACTATTTCAATTTTCATCTGTTATAAGATCGCCAAAGACCGTGGTGGAAATACGCGCTTCTGGGGCTGGATGGGGTTTTTTTTTGGTCCCTTTGCCATCCCTTTTGCCTATTTCTGTAAAGAGAAAACTGAACCTAACGTTTGAGAGACCATAGCCGTCGAAAAGCCGTCTGTATTAGCCTAACCCCTAACCTTGGTGATTGGCTTAGGTGTATTGGCTTAGAAATACTGGCTTAGATAGCGCAGCTGTTACAAAAAAGCCCGCGCCTAACCTTTCCGGTTGAGCGCGGGCTCGGTGTTCCGACATGCTCTGTTACAAACCGAAGGACGCTTTAAACATAAAGAAGAATATAATCGATAGACCCGCGCCCGCTGGGAGAGTCACCAGCCAAGACAGGAAGATCGATCCCACCATGCGCAGATCAATTGCGCCTATACCCCGCGCCAGACCCACGCCAAGTACTGCACCCACCAATGTATGTGTGGTGGAGATAGGCAAGCCTGTACCAGAGGCAATAACCACTGTAGCTGCGGCGCCCAACTCGGCGGCAAAGCCACGACTGGGTGTGAGTTCGGTAATCTTGCGGCCGATAGTGCCCATCACTTTGTAGCCATAGGTGGCAAGACCCACAACTATACCGCCACCACCGAGTAACAATATCCATGGCGGCATAGACGTTTTAGCGGCAATATCGCCACCTGAGCCAACAATGCTGACCACGGCAGCCAGCGGTCCAACAGCGTTGGCCACATCGTTTGAACCGTGGGCAAAGGCCATGCTACAAGCGGTGAAGATCATTAAGACCGCGAACACGCGCTCAACATTGGCAAAGCGGTTGTTCGCTTCTAGGCTCAAATCCCGTTTCACTCTGGTGAGTAAATAGCTGCCGAGAATAGCAACCAATATACCAACGACGGAGGCAATCATTGCGCTGTCGAGGAATGTCAGATCCATGCCGTTATCTTTAAAGACATGCTTGAGACCTTTAAGTAAGGTCACCATAGCGATCAAAAAGCCAACAAAAAACATGTAGATGGGGATATAGCGTTTGGCTTTTTCGAAGGGGTCTTCTTGCATTAGGATCAGATGCTGAACGCTGCGGAACAGCAAGAACGAGAGCGTACCCGCCATAATCGGCGACACCAGCCAGCTCATCACAATGGTGCCGACCTTGCCCCAGTTCACTGCATCTGGGGAGACGCCCACCGCAGCAAAGCCGACAATGGCGCCGACAATCGAATGGGTTGTGGATACAGGCCAGCCTTTAAAGCTAGCGATGGCAAGCCAAGATCCAGCCGCCAAGAGAGCCGATAACATGCCAAAGACCAGGTCCTCGGGTCGATCCTGAAAGATTGCAGAGTCGACTATGCCTTTACGGATGGTGGAGGTCACTTCGCCACCGGCCAGATAGGCGCCAGCGAATTCGAACACCATGGCGATTAGAATCGCCTGTTTAATGGTTAGCGCCTTGGAACCCACCGAGGTGCCCATGGCGTTAGCCACATCGTTGGCGCCCACTCCCCAGGCCATAAAGAAGCCGCAGCAGGCTGCCAGCAGAATAAGGATGGTTCCATATTCAGTAAAAAATTCCATCGCACCGATTCCCGAGTTTGTTATCGTCTATGTGGTTATTATTTTTATATCGGTTACTTAGCGAGCAGAAGCTCAACCTGATTGCCAATCTGTTCGGCAGTGTCAGCCAACGCTCCGATTTGGTCAATAACGTTGTACATAAAAATGACATTGACTGGGGGCAGATCAGCTTCAATATTAAACAGCTTCTTGCGCAGCTTGAGCTCTTTTTTATCGACTTTTTGTTCCTGAGCCGCGAGTTCACGAATCAGCTTTTGAACAAACTTGACCTCTGCACCAGCAAAGCCGGTCTCCAGCAGCTCGTCGAGCTCGTTGATAGCACCATGGGCCTTTTCACAGGTCACAGTAGAGGAGCCAACGAAGCCGATAAAATCTCCATGTAGCGCTTTGGGAATAGCCATCTGACGACCGAGAATAATGCCGCAGATATCTTTGGTGAGATTGGCAATATTGTCTTGCTTGGTGATGATACTTAACAGATCGCCTCTGGAAACCGGCATAAACAGGCTCTTCGGCATATGCATGCGGAACTGTTTCTTGAGCTTGTCGGCAGTCTGTTCAGCGACAGAAATTTGGTCAAACACCTCAGCAGCCGTGACCCAGTCATCGGCGAAGGAAGCATTCAAAAAGTCTTCCAACTTACTGACACAGTTGATCACTTCCGCCATATGGTTCTGGATAGGCTTAATCGGTGACACACCGAAGATATTGGAGATTGAATTGCTTAATGTCATGAGTGCTTCCTTTATGAAGATTTTATGCCGGCAAGTTTATACTGCTTTGCTCAAGCTTGCCCATATTGTTCACTGTGGCCGAGCCATCGTCCGATCAGCGGATCGACGTTATCGGCATAATCATGAAGTAGCTTGATTGCCATACGTTTAACCTCTGGCAGCAGATGGGCGTCGCGCTGCAAATCGGCTATCCGAAACTGCATATCGCCAGTTTGGCGGGTGCCGAGAACCTCCCCAGGACCGCGGATCTCAAGATCCTTCTCGGCGATCTTAAAGCCGTCGTTGGTCTCGCGCATAATCTTCAGTCGCGCCGCCCCGTTACCCGATAGCGGCGCGCTATAGAGTAATACGCAATGACTGCTCTGGCTGCCACGGCCGACCCGACCGCGCAGCTGGTGCAGCTGTGACAGACCCAGGCGCTCGGAGTTTTCGATAATCATCAGGCTGGCATTGGGAACATCCACCCCCACTTCAATAACCGTGGTGGCTACCAGCAGATTGATCTCACCGGCCTTAAAGGCCTGCATCATCTGGACTTTTTCTTTGGGCTTAAGGCGGCCGTGAATCAGGCCGATGGAGAGTTCTGAGAGCAGCAGCTGCAACTCCTGAGCCGTAGCCTCAGCGGCCTGAGCCTCAAGCACATCGGACTCTTCAATAAGGGTACAGACCCAATAGGCCTGGCGACCGTCCTGGCAGGAGGCGCGGACCCTTTCGATAACATCGTTGCGGCGCAGCTCATTGAGTACCACGGTCTCGATAGGCTTGCGCCCTGGGGGTAGTTCATCGATTACCGAACAATCTAAATCGGCATAGGCACTCATGGCCAATGTGCGGGGGATTGGTGTGGCCGTCATAATCAGCTGGTGGGGTGTGGAGCCCTCCTCATCGATTTCCGCATCTATAACGGCGCCTTTTTTACGCAGGGCCAAACGCTGGTGCACACCAAAGCGATGCTGCTCATCGATAATCGTTAGGCCTAAATTATGAAATACCACCGCTTCCTGAAATAGCGCATGGGTGCCGATAACAATTTGCGCACTGCCGTCGGCAATCGCCGCCAGCTGAACTTCTCGCCCTTTGCCCTTTAATTTGCCCGTCAACCAGGCGATGCGAATACCCAGAGGTGCCAGCCAGGTCTCAAAATTGACTCGATGTTGCTCCGCAAGAATTTCTGTGGGGGCCATCAGAGCTGCCTGCATACCGTTGGCTACGGCCTGCACCGCGGCCAGTGCCGCGACCACAGTTTTACCTGACCCCACGTCTCCCTGAATCAGCCGCAGCATGGGTATGGGTTGGCTGATATCGGCGCCAATTTCACTGGCGACACGCTGCTGGGCGCCAGTGAGAGTAAAGGGTAATTGAGCTAAAAAGCGCTCGGCGGCAGCCTGGTCAGGCAGTAGTGCCGGCGCCGCTTGGTGCTGAATTTTTTGCCGCAGACGCAGTAGACTTAAATGGTGGGCGATTAACTCTTCGCTGGCCAGCCGCTGCTGCGCAGGGTGTTCACCCTCTGCCAGCAGATTGATTGCGGTTCCCGGTGGTGGGTTGTGCAGCAGATGCAGGGCGTCGACCAATGAGTAGTTCGAGCCGCTGCCCAAAGCGGCGGGCATCAAGTCTTCAATGCCGTGCTGTTCCAGTCGTTTTAGCGCCTGACCACAGAGATCGCGGATACGTTGTTGGGTAACGCCCTCGGTGGCGGGGTAAATCGGTGTCAGGGTTTCGGCGAGGGCCGGTGGCTTGGCTTGATTTAATAGCTGATATTCCGGGTGACACATCTCCAGCCCAGATTTGCCCCGACGCACTTCGCCAAAGCAGCGCAGTTTGGTGCCCGGCTGTAGACCCTGTTGCTGAGCCTGATTAAAGTGAAAAAAGCGCAGGGTCATCAGGCCGCTGTGATCCTGTACACGGCAGACCAGGCTGCGACGGCGACCAAAGACCACATCGCTGCCGCGCACCTCCCCTTCAATAACCACTTCGGTGAGCGGTTGCACGCCGCCGATGGCAGTAATCTTGGTGCGGTCGATATAGCGCAACGGCAGATGAAAGAGCAGGTCCTGAAGCGTATAGAGCCCTAGCTTTTGCAACTTAGCGGCCAGCAGTGGGCCGACTCCATGGAGCTTTTCGACGCCGATACTGTGCAGAGAGAGGGAGGTCATTAACTCAGTGTAATCCCAGAAAGGTTGCTGTCATAGATCGATTTGCGCAGGGCATCGATAGCTTGGTGCCGCGGAAAGCTGGCGCGCCATGCCAACGCGGTGGTGCGCAGCGGTGCGGTGCCGGCAAAGGGTCGAGTCACCAAGCCATTTTCGCGACTTACACTACCGCGCGCCGCGGTTTGAGGCAAGATAGTAATGCCTAGGCCGGAGGCCACCATATAGCAGAGCGTCTCCAGAGAGCTGCCCTCGGTCATGGTGCGCACTGAGGCTGACTGTTTCTTCCAGCAGCTGATATTGGGCAGGGCTTCAATAACCTGGTCGCGGAAACAGTGGCCCTCTCCGAGCATCAAGACATTTTCACTGTCGAGATCGCCGCGCTCAATAGTCTTCTTTTTACTCAGGGGGTGAGCTTTTGGCAACAGCACGACAAAGGGCTCGTCGTAGAGCGGCTGCACCACCACATCCGGTTCACTAAAGGGCAGTGCCACAATAATCACATCCACCTCACCATTGCGCAGACGTTTGCGCAGCGTGCTGGTGTAGCTCTCTTCAATAATTAGCGGCATCTGCGCCGCGGATTTTTGTAGCTGGGGAATAAACTGTGGAAACAGGTAGGGGCCAATGGTGAAGATCGCCCCCACATGCAGAGGGCTATTGAGCTGATCTTTGCCGGATAGGGCTATATCTTTAATCGCCCCAGCTTCTTCGAGCACACGCTGAGACTGAGCGATAACCTTCTCGCCAATCGGCGTTGGCCGAACACTGCTTTTTGAACGCTCAAAAAGCTCAATACCCAATTCACCTTCGAGTTTTTTAACCGCTATACTGAGGGTCGATTGATTGACGTTGCAGCGTTCAGCGGCCTTGCCGAAGTGTTGTAATTGCGCCAGCGTGACGACGTAACGAAGTTCTGTAAGGGTCATATAGCGGCCTCTGGATTGGCTGTCATGATAGCCAAAATAAATCACATAGGAAACATCGATTGAAAATATTATTTGCAGGCTGTGGCGATATTGGCTGCCGCAGTGCCGCGCGTCTGGCGGATGATTTTGACTGTTTTGGTTTAAAGCGCAATCCACAGACCCTGCCGGATTTTGTTTCCCCCCTGGCTGGCAGCATGACTGATCAGGATCTTATGGTGGAGGTCTTGAATCAGGATTTTGATGTCTTGGTGGCGACCTTAACTCCAGATGGCTTTACTCCCGAGGCCTACCAACGGGCCTATGTCGACAGTGCCAAAACATTGGCCAGTGCCATGACCTTGGCATCATCTGTACCCAAGCTGGTGATCTGGGTTTCCAGCACCAGTGTCTATGGCAATTGCAACGGCGACTGGGTGGACGAGCAGTCCCCGACCACGGCATTGAGTTTTTCCGGTAAGTTATTACTTGAAGCCGAGCAGCAGATTGCCGTCTTACCTTGCGCCACAGTCATTGTGAGATTTTCCGGAATCTATGGCCCGGGGCGCACCCGTATGCTCGATCAGATTGTCGCTGGAAAAGGTCGCCCAGCCCAGCCTCAGCAGTGGAGCAATCGTATTTACAGTGAAGACTGTGCTGGAGTCTTGGCGCACTTGGTTAGGGCTTTTGAGGCAGGCAAAGAACTAGAGAGCCTTTATATAGCGACTGACTGCGCGCCGATTACCCAACACGACTTACGTGTTTGGCTGGCGCAGCAATTAGAGGTCGAGCTGAAGGATGAGATTGTTGAACAAAAAGCCATTCGCCGCTGCAGCAACCAGCGGCTCTTAGATAGCGGCTATGAATTTCTTTACCCGAGTTATAAAGAGGGCTATAAGTTATTGATCGCGGAGCGATCTATGTAGTTAAGATCTTTTTACAAAGGACAAGACAGCAGCAACAAGGCGGCAAGGACAGGCAGTGAAAATGGACTATTACCTATTAATTATCACCTTCACATTTGTTGCCGGCATCACTCCCGGTCCCAACAATATGATGCTGCTGGCCTCGGGATTAAATCATGGAATACGAAAATCCATGCCCCACTACCTAGGTATCTGCATTGGCTTTCCAGTTATGGTCGCCGTGGTGGGCTTTGGATTAGGGGCTTTATTTGAACAGTACCCAAGTATCTATATCTATATAAAGGTGTTGGGTATCACCTACTTACTCTATCTGGCCTGGAAAATAGCCAATGCTGGCAACTCAAGCGCCTCGAGTAACATACGACAACCTCTAACATTTATCCAAGCAGCTGCCTTTCAATGGCTAAACCCCAAAGCTTGGGTTATTGCTGTTGGCGCCCTAGCGGCGTTTACAACCCCAGAGAATGTGATTCAGAGTGTGGTGGGGATCATATTGATCTATTTTGTAATAGGCTTTATTTGCATGGCGCTTTGGTTGAAGTTGGGTCAGGGGCTGCAACAGTTTTTACGCAGCGGTAAGCGCATACATTACTTCAATATAACCATGGCTGTGCTGTTGGCACTCTCTGTTATACCTATGGCATTTACAGGCTAGCTCTTCAGTTGCCATTGCTCTGTTTGCCTAGGATAGGAATGTTCTGATCCTAGGCAAACAAATACTGCAGGCCGGCTCTCTACTCTAAATAACCAGAATACCATCCATCTCAACCTGAGCACCTTTGGGCAATTCGCTGACACCAATGGCGGCACGGGCCGGATAGGGCTGCTGGAAATACTCTCCCATCACCTGGTTGACTACAGCAAAATTGCTCAGGTCAGTGAGGAAGATATTGAGCTTAACGATATTGCTCAGATCACCGCCAGAGGCAGCACAGACTTCACTGAGGTTATCGAATACCTGGCGGATCTGCACGCTGATATCACCTTCTACCAATTCCATGGTTTCAGGGATCAGAGGAATCTGCCCGGATAAGTACACGGTGTTATTGACCTTTACGGCCTGGGAATAGGTACCGATAGCGGCTGGGGCTTTGTCTGTATGAATTACGGCTTTATTGGTCACGATCGTCTCCGAAGGTTGTCTAGGTAGCAGCTTTGGATAGCTGCTTTAAATAGCTGTCAGTTTTTAACTCTGTAAATACGCCGAACCTGTTTTAGTCCCCGCGCCCGTCGCAGTATATCTGCCAGATGGATGCGGTCGCGAACGGTGAGCACTACGTCCACTATACTGGTAAAGGCGTCTTTTTCATCGACGCTGATGTGCTCAATAGTGGCGTCTGCCTCGGTCATGCGCGATGCCAGTGCGGCGATAAAGCCACGCTCTGGTGTGATCTCGACCTTCAGCTCCACTGGGAATTCTCCCTTGGGCTTGCTCGACCAGCTCAGCGCCATGCACTTCTCTGGATTATTGCGAATCTCGGATAGATTACGGCAGGTCTCGAGGTGGATTACCAGCCCTTTACCCGAGGAAATATGACCGAGGATCGGATCTCCTGGAATAGGGTGACAGCAACGGGCATATTGCAGCAGCAGTCCATCAGAGGCATCGATCATAATCGGCAGAGTCGACCTCTTGCTCTCTTCTACCGGCTTGCGTTTATTTTCTGGGACCAGCACATTGGCGACGGCAAAGGGCACGCGATTGCCGAGGCCGATCTGCTGCAAAATATATTCAAAGGTCGAGGCGCCGGTATCTTTTAACAGGCGCTTGATCTGGGATTTCTTCAATTCTTTATAGCGCGTGCCAAGACGGTTCAAGGCCTGATCCAGCAGACGTTTACCGAGATCGACAGATTCGTCATGCTGCTGATTTTTTAGATAGTGGCGAATGGCGCTGCGCGCTTTGGCGGTGACCACAAAATTTAACCAGTTGGGATTAGGCTGGGCTTCTTCAGCGCTGATAATTTCCACCCGCTGTCCGCTTTCCAGCTGCTCCGATAGGGGCGTTAACTGTCCGTCGACACGGCAGGCAATACAGCTATTACCCAGGCCGGTGTGCACGGAATAGGCAAAATCGATGGGCGTGGCGCCACTGGGCAGCTCGATAATTTTGCCATTGGGGGTGAAGACATAGACTTCATCGGGGAACAGATCGGCCTTCACATGCTCGAGAAATTCCAGGGAGTCGCCGGCCTGTTGCTGCATCTCCAGTAGACCCTGGATCCAGCGTGCCGCGCGTCGCTGATTGACGTCGGCAGTCTGTCTGCCGGCTTTGTATTCCCAGTGCGCGGCAATACCGTAGCTGGCCATGGCTTCCATTTCCACGGTGCGGATCTGCACCTCAATAACCACACCGTGCATACCCACCAGTACGGTGTGCAGTGACTGGTAACCATTGGCCTTGGGTATGGCGATATAGTCTTTGAACTCACCGGGCACCGGCTTAAACATATTGTGGATCATGCCCAGGGTGCGGTAACAGTCGTCGACACTGGTGACAATCAGACGAAAGGCGAAGACATCCATAATGTCGCGAAAGGAGCGCTTCTTCTCGCGCATTTTGCGGTAGATGCTCCAGAGGTGTTTTTCCCGGCTTTTGACTGTGGCCTCGACCTTTTCTTGCTCAAGGCGTATCTCCATGGACTGATGGATCTCACCCACCACTTCTTTGCGATTCTTTTTCGCCGCTTTCATAGCTTCGCGCAGACGTCGGTGACGCAGGGGATACATGGCGGCAAAGCCAAGGTTTTCCAGTTCGAGGCGAATATCGTTAATGCCGAGGCGCTGGGCGATGGGGGCGTATATATCCAGGGTTTCCCGGGCAATACGGCGACGCTTAGCGGGGGATAGCACGCCGAGGGTGCGCATATTGTGCAGACGGTCGGCGAGCTTAACCAAAACTACGCGAATATCCCGAGACATGGCTAGGGTCATTTTTTGAAAACTTTCGGCCTGCTGCTCAGCCTTGGATTGGAATTCGATGCCGGTTAGCTTACTGACGCCGTCCACTAGATCTGCGACGGGACGACCAAAGCGCCGACTGATCTGACCTTTGGTGACGCCGGTATCTTCAATGACATCGTGGAGCATGGCCGCCATTAGGCTTTCATGATCCATATGCATATCGGCAAGAATGTGGGCTACTGCGAGGGGATGCGTAATATAAGGGTCGCCACTTTGACGCAGCTGGCCCTCATGGCACTTTTCAGCAAAGACATAAGCCCGCTCGACACGGCGGACTTCTTTAACTTCAAGGTAGTAAGAGAGTTTGTCTAGCAGTAATCGCAGTGCCAAATGACTCTCTCCCTGATAGAGGCTAAAACCTTAGACAGTAGGTTCTTCTGGATCTGCTGGAGTCTCTGGTGCCATCGCGGCTTCAAGTGCGGCAGCCAGTTCAGCATCCGCAGTCGCTTCAGGCGTTTCTGCTTCAGGAGCAGCGGCACTTTCAGCGGCAGCGGCGATGTCAGGAGCGAGTGCCGCTTCGATTGCAGCAATAACGGCTGCATCAGCATCCATTTCTGGCTCTTCTTCTGATCCATCAAGAATTTCGTAGTCTTGAGGCTTCTCAGTCAGAATGGCAGCGGTCACTAAACCGGCTTCAATTTCGCGCAGCGCAATAACGGTTGGCTTGTCATTTTCTTCAGGAACCAGGGCAGGACGTCCGCCAGTGGCAATTTGACGTGCACGTTTGGAGCCAACCATGACCAGTTCAAAACGATTATCAACATGATCCAAACAATCTTCTACAGTAATGCGAGCCATTTTTATTCCGCCGGGGTAAATAATTTAAACTAAATCGCAGCCATAGGCTGCTGGGCCGCCCAGTTTACCTAAAGCGCGGGGCTACGACAATAAACTCGGGAGAATAACTTTGCCTTGAGCGGTGCTAGGACAATTCGCCGAGGCGGCTCTAAGATAATTCGCCGAGGCGTCCCTAAGATAAAAGGTCTGAGATCAAATCTTCCTGACCAGAAACCGGCAGGCGACAGTGTTGCGCGCTGACAATCGAGATCATCTGCTGCAGAGCCGTATCAAAATCGTCATTCACCACCATAAAGTCGGCTTCAACGTAGTGACTCATCTCTTCGGTGGCGGCGGCAACTCGCTTCTCGATGACCTCTGCATCATCCTGGGCGCGTTTGTGCAGGCGTTCCCGCAGAGCTTGCTTTGACGGCGGCAGGATAAAAATACTGGTGCTCTCGGGGAACAGTTTGCGCACCTGAGCGGCACCCTGCCAATCGATTTCAAGAATCACATCTTCGCCGCTGGCCAAGGTGTCGGCGACCCATTGCTGTGAGGTGCCATAAAAATTACCAAATACTTCGGCGTGCTCCAAAAAGGCGTCTTGCTCAATCATCTCGAGAAACTGTTCTCGCGAGGCGAAGTGGTAGTTCACCGCATCCACTTCACCGGGACGACGGTCTCTGGTGGTGTGGGAGATAGAGGCTTTGATATTGCTCATATTGTTGAGCAGCTCTGCGACCAAGCTGGTTTTACCGGCACCGGAAGGGGCGGAGATAATAAAGAGAATACCTGTTGCCATATATTTTACGGTTCCGTTGCCTGAGAGAACTGGAGGTTTTTGTGGAGTTTACAGCAGCGGGAAAATTATTCCAGATGCCCGCCCATTTCACAGGCATTTTTATCTACTCTCAATCCGCTGACAGCCTCGGCATCGAAGATTCGATTCAGGCACCCGGCGAGGCGGATACCAGCTATCAGCAAACGCTCCTTCAACAGCGGTTTGGTGCGATCTATATAGTGCTGATCAATAGTGACAGGCCCCTTTTGCGCAGGCTGACCAAACTCATAGACCTGTGCACGCAATGTTTTCGACTCTGCAGCCCAGTCTAAAAAACCATCACTCTGCCAGTTGCGCCGTTGCTGTGGGGTGCTTTTATCGATTAGAGCACTGTACTGATCCACGCTTAATTGCTCGTCTTGAATCAGGCCGCTGTCCCAGACCCAGTGCAGATTGCGACGTTTTTTTTTGCCCAGCCACTTAATCGATATGCGGTTGCCTCCGAGATCACTGTAGCGGCCCACATGCAGGGGTTGGTGGATATCGCCAGCCAGGTGCATGAAAAACGCCAGTGCTTCCCGGCGTTGTTGCTTGTCTGTTCTGGGCTCTTTAAGGTGTAGATAGGAGTCACTCAGCGCGCTGAGCACATCCCCCTTGCGGCTGCGACGCAAATCGGCAAAGCGTTCATGGTCTTTGATATTGATATAGTGCCAGGGCTTGGTGTGTGCCCATTGCTGGTCGCCACGAATCTGATCTGGCCAGAGTGCCAGTTCCGCTAGCGTTTTTCCGCCACTGATCTGACTCAGCGCGACAGCGGTTTTGTCACTCAGATGATCTTCTGCAATGGTGACAATAATACGGTGGCCATCGACACCAAATGCCAGGCCCTGACCACTGCTCATCGCCAGCCAAAAAGCCACAGCAACAAAAAGCCGCACTCTTCCCAGGCCGATAGAACCAGTTGTTGAGGGGTAATTACTCAATATTTTGAATCTGTTCGCGCATCTGTTCGATCAGTACCTTCAATTCCACCGAGGCCTGAGTGGTCACACCGGCTATGGACTTAGAGCCCAGAGTATTGGCTTCGCGATTGAGCTCCTGCATCAAAAAATCCAAGCGTCGTCCGATAGACTCTTTGCCGCTCAATACCCGACGGATCTCGCTGATATGGGCTTCAAGGCGATCCAGCTCTTCGTCCACATCAGTGCGGTTGGCAATAATCACCATCTCTTGCTCTAGGCGATCGGCGTCAAATTGCTCTTTGAGGTCGCTGAGCTTTTGCTCAAGGCGCTTGCGCTGATCGCTGAGAATCGAGGGCAGATGGTCGCGCACAATAACCAGCTGCTGTTCAATGCCCTCGAGTCGCTGCTCAATCATCTCCGCGAGCTTGTCGCCCTCGCGCTTGCGCCCTTCGAGAAGTTGCTCGACTGCGGCTTTATAGGTTTCGGTAGCGGCCTGGTGCAGAGCTTCTGCATCTACAGTTTGCTCCTGAAGAATACCCGGCCAACGCATGATCTCTAAGGGTGAAATAGGCGCTGGAGACTGCATTTCGGCGCCGATAGTCTCAGCCATGACAATCATGCGCTTGGCCAGATCGAGATCTGCTTCGAGGCTGGCATCGGCATTGTTAAAGGCCAGTTGCAGCGAGCAGTCGACTTTGCCGCGGCTGAGTTTCTTGCGGGCGATTTCCCGGAGTGGCATTTCGATGGGCCGCAGGCTGTCGGGAAGACGAAAGCCGGTTTCAAGAAAGCGGTGATTCACTGAGCGCAGTTCACAGATGACTGAACCCCAGCTGAACTCTGTGCTGCAGCGGGCAAATGCGGTCATACTCCGGGCCATGGTATCTCCAGTAGAAAAATTTACGGTGCGCCATGGTAACAAAGGCGGTCAACTGGTTGGTAGATTTGCTACACTTTGCGGCACTTTTATTTCATCAGCATTCGAACTAGGGAAAAACTATGACTCGACCCAGTGGCCGACGCCCAGAGCAACTCCGACAAGTAAAAATAACCCGCGATTTCACCTGTCATGCAGAGGGATCTGTACTGATTGAATTTGGTAAAACCAAAGTCATCTGTACTGCCAGTGTGACTCCGGGTGTACCGAGATTTTTGCGCGGTAAAGGCGAGGGTTGGGTAACCGCGGAATACGGCATGTTGCCCCGCTCCACCGGCTCAAGAATGGATCGCGAAGCGGCACGTGGCAAGCAAGGCGGACGCACCCAGGAAATTCAGCGCTTGATTGGCCGCTCTCTAAGAGCTGCCGTTGATATGAAAAAGCTCGGTGAGCACACCATCAATATCGACTGTGACGTTATTCAAGCCGATGGCGGCACTCGCACTGCTGCTATTACTGGCGCCTGCGTTGCCATGGTTGATGCAATTCGTCATCTGCAGCGTAAAAAAGCGATTCTCGATGATCCTTTGCTGACCATGATTGCCTCGGTATCTGTGGGTATTTACAAAGGCATGCCGGTGCTGGATCTGGACTACCCGGAAGACTCCAAAGCTGAAACCGATATGAATGTGGTGATGAACAGCGAGGGTGGCTTTATTGAGGTTCAGGGAACTGCTGAGGGAGCGCCCTTTAGTGAAGAGGAGTTGAGCGCCATGTTAGCGCTAGCCAAACAGGGCATCGCCGATCTGGTGCGCGTGCAGAAGATGGCCCTCGCTCAATAAAAAGAGCTCAATAAAGAGCTTGCCCAAACCAACAGCAGCGACAAATATTATGACAACTGAAAATAATTACAAAACCTTGTTTATCGACAATGGCCTGCGCTGCGGCGCTCTCAAGTTTGGCGAGTTCACCCTTAAATCGGGTCGTGTCTCGCCATACTTTTTTAATGCGGGTCAGTTTTACACCGGTCGCGCTCTGGCGGAGTTGGGTCGCAGTTACGCGGCGGCCATTATCGAGTCCGGTATTGAGTTCGATGTATTGTTTGGCCCAGCCTATAAAGGTATTACCCTGGCGGCGGCGACTTCAATCGCCCTTGCCGATCACTATGATCGCGATGTGCCTTATTGCTTTAACCGCAAAGAGGCAAAGAACCATGGCGAGGGCGGCACCATGGTCGGTGCCCCACTCGAAGGTCGAGTGTTGATTATTGACGACGTGATCACCGCAGGTACGGCGATTCGCGAAGTGATGCAAATTGTCGAGAGTGCCGGTGCCACAGCAGCTGGCGTAGTTATTGGTCTGGATCGCAAAGAAAAGGGCAAGTCGGAGATGTCGGCGATTCAGGAGGTGGAACGAGATTTCTCTATCCCAGTGGTGGGTATTGTCGATATTGGCGATATTACTGACTATCTGAAAACCAAGCCTGCGAATGACGATTTGATTGCTGCGATTGAAGGTTACCGAGAGCAGTACGGCGTCTAGCTAAAACCCAGACAATGTTGGGGTCTGCGGTTCGATCCCGCTGGGCTCCAATTCAATAACAGGTCGAACTTTGGCAAAGAGTCGCTGCGGTTTTTAGATTAAACCAACTGAGACAAAAACGTCTTTGCTGACACAATCGTCGGTTTATCCAATGTGAAGATATCTTGCTCTATGTAATCGCCATCCATGGCAACTTGAAATACATGTTTAAGTGAAAGTTGTTTTTGAAAGACGGCGAGATTCGGCGAGAGTTTTTCTTTGATCGATGACTTAACTTCCACCATAAACCACGGCTGCTGATTTTTGCTGACAACAAAGTCGACTTCGCGCTTGTCTTTATCCCGCAGGAAATAGAGCTCGTACTCGCCTAGACCCTGATCGGTCCAGTAATGCACTGCCTTGAGCAAATGTGAAGCGATAAAGTTTTCATGACGTGCACCTTTGTCAGTGCATTGTGACCAGTCCCATAGGTAGTATTTGGGTTCTTTAAGTAATGAACGGGTGATGTTTTTCGTCCATGGTCTAATGGCAAAACAGTAGTAAAGGGATTCCAGCGTGACTATCCAGCGTCTAATAGTGTCCACAGACACTCTGGTTTTTTTGGCTAGGCTAGAGTAGCTGGTTAGCTCTCCTGCCTGATGTTGTAATAGGGTTGCCAGTATCTCCAATTGCCCCACTTCTTGAATATTACTGAGCTCGCGAATATCTTCGCGTAAGAGTTGCTGCTTTCGCAAGCGGGTCCAGCGATTATAAAAACGCTGCTCTTGCTTAAGGTAGGGCTCAGGAAATCCTCCCCATTTCAGTAGGTCAAGAAACTGCTTCTCAGTAATTTTAGCCGGCTTTTGTATGTCGCTATCTGAGGGAAGGCGGTTTAATAATTCGCCAACGGAAAACGGGTGAAGGCGATAATAAAAGTACCGACCCATCAAGCTATCGCCACCTTTTTTAAACACATCTAGCCTGGCGCTCCCGGTGACCAGGATGCGGCACTCTTTATGGTAGCGGTCATAAAAGCCTTTAATAAATGATTTCCACTGGCCGTATTTGTGTATCTCATCAAAGATAACCAGCGGCAGTTTATCTCTTAATCGGTCAATATCAATATAAGCGGCAATGGTCTGCCCGCCTTGGAGAATTCGCTCACGATCTTCAATATCATCCCAGTTGAAGTAGTAGGTATTATTTTTAGATTGAAGAGACTGGGATGTGGTGGTCTTGCCGACTTGCCGGGGGCCAGTAAGCAGGGCCATTTGTGTATAGTCGGACGGCTTATTTCGATAAACGGGTCGTGGTGGCAGATTAATCCGGGTGACAAAGACGCGATATGAAAGGTGAAATGACAAAAATTTGATCACTGTGCACAGAGGCCAAATTTATAGGCTCAGATTGATGTAAGTTGCCTCTGCTAGTGCGAGAGCCTTGATGACCGCGTCATGCTAACATTGCCAAAGCTGGCATCACCAAAGCTGGCATCACCAAAGCTGGCATCACCAAAGCTGGCATCACCAAAGCTGG
>CAXAFJ010000041.1:0-17775 GCA_963968025.1 uncultured Pseudomonadales bacterium
GGCCGAGAACCCTAACCGGTTCGACAAAACGCGAATGCGTTTTGGACGCCGCAGGTGGTCCGCAGGACTAGATCTCAGCCGTTCAGGCTGAAATCTATCACTACACGCGAACGCGTTTTGGACGCCGCAGGCGGTGCGCAGCACTTGTTAGTAAGCTTCAGCTTACTAACAATCAATCCCTCCAGTTAAGTACTCCCAACCATCAAAGATGCGGGGGATTTTTTTTGCCGTCGAACGAAGGCTGAGACCCCTAACCGGTCCGCAGCACTAGATCTCAGCCCTTACTCAAAACCTTGTCATCTTGAACGCATGTGAGAGATCTGGTAGCAAGTGGCACGAGATTCCTCGTCGCTGTGCTCTGTCGGGATGACAGAAGTGCAGTAGCTGACCAAACTCGACCGCACGATGCACTGCAACGGTGGCTTCCTAGAGCGAGCAACTCTCAACCAAACATTCCAAAGCCGCAAGCTAGTTTATCTGCCTCTCTTGATTATCCCAGTAGGGCGCTCGGAGCTCTCGCTTAAGCACTTTTCCAGTTGGATTACGCGGCAGGGCATCGGTGAAATCGACACTTTTAGGAACCTTATAACCGGCGATCATAGTTTTCGCGTAACGAATAATCTCCTCCTCGTTAGCCGTCTCGCCTGGCTTCAATACAATAACGGCCTTGACCGCCTCGCCCCACTTTTCGTCGGGCACGCCGACAACGGCGACATCGGCAATTTGGGGAAGACTAAACAAGGCATTTTCCACTTCGGCGGGATAAACATTTTCTCCACCGGAGACAATCATATCTTTGATGCGGTCATGAATAAAAAGATAACCCTCTTCATCCAAGTAGCCTGCGTCGCCGGTATAAAACCAACCACCCTGAATGGCCTTCGCAGTAGCCTGGTCATTTTTCCAGTAGCCTTTCATCAGGCTGCCAGAGCGGTAGAGTATTTCACCCACTGTATTAGCCGGTACATCTTCGCCATTGTGTCCGAGTATACGCACTGCGGCACTGGCCGCTGGCTTGCCGCAGGAGCGCAACTTGCCTCTTGCCGGATCATGGTCTTGGGGCTCCAAGATAGTGCCAGCACCGGCAGTTTCGGTGAGGCCGTAGACCTGACAAAACTGGCATTTAAAGATCTCTGTGGCAGTGGATAGAACCTCTTCGGAAATCGGGCTGGCTCCGTAGAGGATCATGTCCAGATTGGAAAAGTCCCTGTCGTGAACACCGGGAACAGCATTGAGAAACATAATCACTGCGGGGACAAAAAAGACATATTTAATCCGCTGCTGCTCGAGAAGATCGAGAATCAACACTGGGTCTATATCCCTCAAGATAACGTTCTTCAGTCCCTGGGCTAATCCAATTAGGCCAATATTCACTCCGGCCACGTGGAAGATCGGCATGGCCACAAGGCTGGCTTCCCCATCAGTCCAGTCTCCCCAGCCACCATTGGCCGCCTGATCCAGCAGGTCGAGATAATTGCTGTTGGTCAGCTGAACACCTTTGGGATGGCCAGTGGTGCCGCTGGTGTACATTTGGATAACATCAGCGTCTAAGTCAACCGGCAGCAGTGGGTCACAATCGGACTGCCCATCGCGCCAGTGGGTAAAGGGCGTCCAGCTGTTGTCCCCGTCATCGATGGCAATGATCATGCGCAGGGATGGCAGAGCAGAGGCGATCTGTTGGATAACCTCGTAAAACTCAGCGCCAACAAAGAGCACTTCAGCCTCAGCATTGTTCAGTACAAAATCTATTTCTGGTCCGGCGAGCCGCCAGTTAACCGCCGCCATAACCAGATTGGCTTTTGCTGTGCCACTCATCACTTCAAAGTAGCTGTCGCTGTTTTTACCGATATAACCGATGCGTGTTCCGGGGCTACAGCCCGCCGCAATCAGTCCATTGGCTATCTGACTGGCGCGGCGATCGAGTTCGAGGTAAGTAGTTTCGCGGCCTTCAAAGAATTGGGCGATGCGTGCGCCATTGATCCGCGCTTGATAGCGTGTGATATCAGCAACACAGCCGATTTCATGCAGTGGAATCATTGTCTACCCCTTAGAAAAGATGACGGCTCTATGGCTGTCTTAACAACTCAGTGTACTGGTCTTGGGTCTGCGCGCAACAGTTACTGCGTTATTCAACGGTGCCTGATCTTTATTCCAAATTCTGTCATCTCGAACAAATATGAGAGATCGGGTAGTAAGTGGTATGAGATCCCTCGTCGCTTCTCTCTGTCGGGATAACAGAATTGGGGCGGCTTACTAAAGCCTCCGGTCTCTTGCGAGGCAGTCAGCCTTTTCCTGCCTGTCCTCACAACCATTGCAGATTCAGATACTGGTTAAAAAATATACACTACGGCCCCTATTAATCTATTCTGATTTGACCCTTTTCATATCTGTCTTACAGGCTTAATCATCGCTCTTACTAAACTGAGAGGTATTTAAATTTATCTGATAAAGCTGATCAATTATTGCTGAGAAGCCCAAAAAAATGGATAGCTGAAATACTCCGCCGATTATTAGTGCTAGCCCAAGCGAGCCGGACTCATTTTGATCAATGAGCTGCAGTCCAGATAATCCCAGGACAATAAACAAGAGCCATCCTAAGCCCGCTAGAACCCCAATAATAGAGGGCTTGTCAGCACTGTTTTGAATAGAGCTAGTTTGCACAGATGGATTCGTTACGGCGCCATCAGAGGTACCTGGAGGAGAGTTGGTGTTGGGAGAGCAAACGCGATGTACTTCTTTTTGAGTACCCTCGAAATCTATAAATATAATATCGTCAAAATATCCGAGTTTTTTATTACATACCGTACATATAGTAGCCATTTAATGATCTCTTTCTTAGGTTTTTTTAGATACTTCAAGCTTTGCGAGAAAATCCTGAGAAAATTGATTTTTGGCTTTCATGACCTTTAGATATGTCCCGCCAAAACTCGTTTTTGCTGAGGATAGAACGGTGAAGCCATAGATCATCAGCTTAGATTTTTTTCTCTAATTTTCTATTCAATTTGACTTTAAAGTAAATGGTGTAAGGGCGCAACATGGAAAACATTTAGGTTTTTTAATCAGCAATCATGCTAGTTGTTTTTTAGGCTGAGGCAGAGAATACGCTGCTATGTTGGTAGTTAACTGCCGAGAGGGATGTAAGAGTATTTCCTTCGCCATATAGCATTTCTGGGTTCTAAAACAGGCTTTAAGGGCTTCCGATGAGCCTAGTTAGTAAAGCAAAAAGCCCCCTAAAAAGAGGGCTTTCAATTTACAGATGTTCCAGAGCCTACAATCAAAAAAGATTATCGACTCTAAAGGGTTCACTCACCCTGATACCAAATCGGCGATGTCCAAGCCATCTCTCGAACCGTCTCGGGATAGGTGCCATTAGTGCAGACCTCAGGCCGATCAGCCTCAGCCAATGCCGCACAGTCATAGGTGTGCCAGCGAGCGGTCTCAGGTTCTACAGCGCGCAGGTAGTAATAAGCTGACTGGCTAGCATCAAAGTTTTCATCGCTATACACCACACAGAGACTATCAGCGCCAGTTTCCGTTTCGGCAACAGTGATCACCTCATTGTGCATTTTGCCTTCACCGTCAATCCAGCCCTTGATCAGGTGCAATGCTACCAGCGGCTTACCATCTGGATCTTTGGAGGCATAGGCGAGCAGGCTGGGCGTATTGCCACTGTCAGCAGCAGCCACTAAATCTGCACCCATAGGGACGCCAGAGGCATAGGCTTGAGCAACCATATCCGTGGCGTCGCAGAGGCCTTCGTTGAGATCCCAGCCAGCAAACAGGCGTGGTCGAATACGTGGACCCGAGGTGCCAAAGACTTCTTTGCGCAACATGGCGTCAAAGATGCCATCGCGCGTATTTTCCTTGGCCCAAACACCGGCCAAACCGCCGGGATTGCCATCAATACCACTGGTCAGCAGACCTGGCTTAAGTCGCTCAGCAGGGTTTGACTCACCGGTAACAGCACCAGTCCATGCATTCTCAACAACGGCACCAGGAGTGCTTGAATGGGTGTCGGTGGCGGCAATGGTGCCGAGCTTAACCGGGTTTAAACCAATCGACTGTTCTTCGAGTAGTCCAACCAAAAGTCCAGAGCGCTGGAAGTCAGTAGGGTGCACACAGCCGGCACCGAGCATGCCATTGCTGCCGGTCTGACCGGGTTCACACTCTGCAGTGACCTTTGATGCCTGACCGATTGTCAGGTCGCCCTCTTTTAAGCTGCGGGTGACATAGGTCTTATTCTCACCCATGCGCCTGACGGCTTCAACGTTACAGAGCTCATCCGGTGCGCCAAAGACGCTGCTCAAGCCATTGATGCATTCGGAGCTGCCTTTGTGCTGGAAGATCTCCATAATTGGCTCACGCTTGAGTCGCGCTGTGGCATAGGCACGCTTGGCTTCAGTGGTATCTTCAAGCTGCATATAAGGCGCCATACGCCCATTGGCCAGGTTTGAGTTGTGTGGAATCGTCAGGTAGTCGCAACCCTCGGCAATATCACAGACCGCATCCAGTGCTGACCAGAGTTTGCTGTCGATGGGTGCATCGATATAGCTGACCGGCTTGGCTGGAACATTGTTATCGCGAAAGATGACATTGCGGTGGTAGTTAGAGGTGCCTGGTGTACCGGTGTATTCATAGGCGACAAAACTGGTGAACTCACAGGGAGTGTTAGCGCTGTTGGCTGCCAGTTGAATATCCTGCCAAGGGGACTCGGCGTATTCGCTGCACTGGCTGCCATCGGCGCCGCAAATCTCTTCAATTCGCACTGGGGTTTCAGTGGTGATTACCGAGCCTAACATGAGCATTCCCTGGCGCTCATTGACTCGGTAGTTTTTACAAAAAGTGGTGTTGTAGGCCGGTGAGCCTTCGGTGCGGCAGAGTGCTCGTTCCCCAAGAAATTCTCCGTGATCAGTGACCGCAAGAAAATCCAATGGCCGATCAATCTTTACTGAACCTAGGGGAACACCCTGCTTATCCACTGGGAAAAATGGGATGGCTTCGCCACGTGCGTAGCGATGAGCATCTGCAGGTGTAGTGCCAAGGCTATTGGCCGCGGCATCGAAGGAGTAGCTGGTGTGAACGTGCAGATCGCCAAATAGGGCGGTGCCGTCGGCATTAAAATTGTCACAGCTGTCGGATTCAATTGTGGCCGCCGCCGGTGCTGTTTGCTGAGCACTGAGTGCGGATGATTCATCGGGTCCACTGCAGGCGGTCAGTAATAATATTCCGAGTGCGAGAGAGCGTTTGCTACGCATAATATGTCCCATTAGGGTTTTTGGATATTAGGGCATCAGGCGTTGGTTGCTAATACAACCAACGCCTGATGCGTATTGTAACTAGAGTTCTAAGCTGATCAGGTCAGCGCCATCGCCATAGCGCCCAGTGCAACCAAAGAGGCAACCCAGCTGAGGCTGCGCAATTTAGCAAAGCCGAAGCTGTAGCATGCCAGGTGGACAACGCGCAATGCCAACCAGGCGGTTGCAGCCTGAGTGTTATCGACATCCATAATCATGGACAGCAGTGCCAGGGTAAGAAAAATTGGCAGGGTTTCTTGAAGGTTGGCTGCGGCGCGTTTGATGCGCTGAAATGTCACCGAGGTTGCCACTTCCTCATCCCGGTTGGAGAGCAGATAAGCGCTATTTTTTAAATTGACGGCCATTGGCAGCAGCCAGATTTGGAATAGAGTCAGTGCTAGTGCGCAGAGAATAATGTCGCTCATGATATTGCCTTTTTATTATTATGGTTAAAGTAGTTTGAGAACCAAATGTCCC
Organism: uncultured Pseudomonadales bacterium; assembly: GCA_963968025.1. Taxonomy (GTDB): domain Bacteria; phylum Pseudomonadota; class Gammaproteobacteria; order Pseudomonadales; family Porticoccaceae; genus HTCC2207. The sequence goes on from CAXAFJ010000041.1 coordinate 5,772, forward strand.
CCGTTAGTCTGAGGCGATAATGGATTTATTGACGCCATAGAGCAGCTTTTGATGTACATAACTGGATCCAGCAGTTAATGATAAACCTCTAGGTAAAGAGCCAACTAGGCTCGAGGCTGGCAGATCGTCTAATGTGATGGTCATTTTGCGCTCACCGGAGGCGTTTATAATCGGGCTATAAAGGCTATTGCGAACCACCACAATATTGTTATCAAAGTCTATGGTGATGTACTGACCATCAAAGCCCGTGGTTGAGATCAGCGTATTCGGCAGCGGATACACCGAACCATCCTCTTGAGTTTCAGGGAATATGGACCAAAACTTCAGTCCGTAGCTGAATATTCCGCCGCCGCCTAACTCGGTCACTCTAGAGTCCAGAGTAATGTTTTTGATGCTATCGACATAAGCGCTTGGAACCACCTGCTCATTATCCCATACGCCATTATTCAGCAGTAACTGCCCAAATCGTGCAAAATCACGGGGTGTCGCATCGAGGCAGCAATAGGCTAGATAGTTACCATCCACCTGGCTGGTGCCGTTATTGTCGCGCCACCATTGGGCTTGCATGCCAATCTTGGAAAATAGGTACAGGTCAGCATAGGTTTGCAGGTCCTGACCTGTTGCGCGGTAGAGAATTTCTCCCAGCACCATGGTGTCGCAATTAGAGTAGAGCCAGTAGCCGGACTGCCAGATTGCCCCTGTTGTATGCCAGGGCTGGTTAACATTGGTCGCCGCTATTGGGCGGTTGATACAGGCAGACATTTGATCGCTGGCAAACACTAAATCACCACCGGAGCTGCCAGCATTGGTACAGACGCCTAAGCTTTGTCCGCTAAAGTCATAACAGACTACTGGCAGCCCCGAGCGCATATCCAATAGATTACGAAGGGTGATTGCCGCTCTTTCGTCTCCTTGCCACTCATCTATATAGGTGGCAGCGGGTTCTGAGAGGGACTCGATTAAGCCCTGTTCTATGGCGATTGCGATCAACAGGCTAGTAAAGGATTTTGCTGTTGACCAGGATGTTGCAAGGCTGTCTTTATCGCGCAGACCAAACTCTGTTTGACCCTCGAGTGTCGTGGCAGCCTCTAGGTTGGCCTCTTCGCTTGGCAGAATACCTCTGTAGCGTTCGTAGACGAGTTTGTTGTCTTTGATTACCAGAGCGGCCTGGCTGTAGCTTCCATCAGTGAATGCCTGATTAAAGGCCTGCTCTAAAATACTTGAGTCCATGCCCACTGACTCAGGGGTTGCTTCCGTCCAACTAACGGGTTCAGTCGTTGGCTGCTGTTCAACCGTTTCATCAGACCTGTCATTAACCGGTGCAGAGGGACCTGATCCACCGCCGCAAGACGCCAGCAGAGTGAGAATAAGGGTTAAGCACAGAGAGAGTGAGGGTGAGAGAGTTCTAAATACTTTCATGTCATCTGTTCTTCTTATTATAATTATGTAAACCATAGTAGCGGCAAAGCCTTGCCAGTGAAACTCCCACTTATGACCTTTGGGACTCTAGAGACTACCCCATTGGGCGTATGTTTAAAAAACAGCCGATCTACTAGCGGTCTGCTCTTCTATGGCTCTGCTCTTCTATGGTTCTGCAATAATGGACTCTTAATCTAGAGGCTCGAGGGGTGCAGGCGTACCCTCAAAAACCGTACCCCAAATTTTGATATCTTTTATCGCTTTGGGTCCGACTTTGTAGGGGTCCGCTTCAAGTATCGTAAAGTCGGCTCTCTTGCCCGCGCGAATCGATCCAATCTGATCTTCCCAGCCCATTACCCAAGCGGCATCAATGGTGATCGCCCGCAGACCGGCATCGAGACTGACCCGCTCATTGGCACCGCTGAGATTGCCATTAATGGTCACCCGATTAACCGCGGTTGAAACCAGCGTCAGAGGTTCCAAAGGTGCCATGGGACTATCGGAGTGAAAGGCGAAGGGCATGCCCAGTCGCTCCAGGGAACCCAGGCGCACCATTTGGCTGCCGCGATCGGCACCCAGCCATTGATCGCTGTACATATCGCTGAGCATGTAATGGTAGTAGGGGTTGGCGGAGACCACTGCACCGAGCTCGGCAAGCTGTCGGTTCTGATCTTCGGTGGTGTAGGCAAAATGTTCTAGAGCCAAGCGATGATCGGCTTTCGGGGTGTTTTTTTGCAGGATTTTTAGCAGCTCAATTAGGACTTCGGCGCTGCCGTCGCCATTGGTATGGGCATGAATCTGATAACCGGCATCCCAAAACGCCTGAGCCCATTGTTGGGAGACGTCGGCAGGCACCATCCAGACACCTTGATGACCATCGATATAACCGGGGAATTTAAATTGCGCCAGGCCGCTGTAAATCGCGCCATCAATCATCAGTTTAAAGCGCCGATCAAACATCACTCTGTGACTGTTTTGTGCACGCCACTTGTCCACTTGCAGTAATGCATCTTCAATGGAAATTCCGCGGCCCATAAAGTCGGTAATAATTGGCGTCAGAATTATTCGTGCTGGGGCTTGGCGTGTTTCGACTGTATGGCGAATCAGGTCGATTTCTGCATCCGGATTACCAAACACGCCGGTACCCATATCCAGAGCTGTGGTCACGCCGCCCTGATGCACCATTTGAATAAAGTTCTCCATGCCCTTGCCAAAGCGAGCTGGGTCAAACAGAAATGGCATCTTTGGAATAAGGGCGTACAGACCATTCTCAAAGAAATGTCCCTTTGACCAATCGGTTAACGGGTTGCCCGCCAGATCAGCCTCTTTGATATCAAGCATCTCAAGGGCCACATCATTAGCGACTATTTCATGGAAGGATCGGTGCCATAACATCACCGGCCGATCAGGGAACAGCGCTGTGAGCTGCTGGCGAAAAAGTTCTCCGTGCCATAGGGGATGATAACCCCAGGCAATAAAGGGCATGGTTGTATCGCTGTGCTCGGCCACCAGTTGTTTTAGACGTTTGAGATAAGCCTCGGGGGTTTTGGCGCCGGGAAATTCTCCGGTGGGCAGTGACCAGTCATCCGGGGCAATAAAGGGAAACTGTGTCAGTACCGCTGGCAGAGACGGATGCACATGGGGATCGATAAACCCGGGCATGATAATTTTTCCCTCAAAACGGCGGTCGATACGCGCCTCTTTTTGATCTGTCCAACTGCTCAGGGACTGCAGTGAACCCACTGCCACAATGCGGCCATTGGCCACAGCCACGGCAGTGGCCTCGGGTAGCGCAGGTTCCATGGTGATGATTTTCTTGGCGGTATAGATAACCAGCTCGCCACTAACGCTGTTGGCCTCTGTGCTTGGGGCACTAAACACAGCGGGACTGGCAATTAGAAAATTCAGCAGCCATGCGCAGGTGATTATTATGGATCTCATGATATTCCCCGGTTGTAATTATTTGTTGTTATGGGACGCTAATCTGATAGGTAAAATAGCGATTTTTAGCCTAAGATGATACTTCAAAGTTTGATCAGAAAAAGCCAAAAAATTAAATGGCAGAGTTTCCCAAGAGGAATAACGGCATGAAAACTAGAGCAGCAGTGGCATTTGGCCCAGGCAAACCCTTAGAGGTTGTGGAAGTGGATCTCGACGGCCCACGGGCGGGAGAAGTGTTAGTTGAGATTAAAGCCACAGGGGTTTGCCATACCGATGCCTTTACTCTCTCTGGCGATGATCCCGAGGGCGCTTTCCCGGCTATTTTAGGACACGAGGGCGCAGGTGTCGTGGTTGAAGTGGGTGCTGGGGTTAAGAGTCTGAAACCCGACGATCATGTGATTCCTCTCTACACCGCTGAGTGTCGCAAATGCGAGTATTGCCTAAATCCCAAAACCAATCTCTGCCAGGCAGTGCGGTCGACTCAGGGGCAGGGTGTGATGCCTGATGGCAGCAGCCGCTTCTCTTTCGAAGGCAAACCCATTCTCCACTATATGGGCTGTTCTACGTTCTCCAATTACACCGTTCTGCCTGAGATCTCACTCGCCAAAGTGCGTAAAGACGCGCCTTTCGACAAGATCTGTTATATCGGCTGTGGTGTCACCACCGGTATTGGCGCCGTAGCTTTCACTATGAAAGTGGAAGCCGGGTCTACAGTAGCCGTATTTGGTCTCGGTGGTATCGGCTTAAACGTCATTCAGGGTGCCAAGATGGTCGGCGCTACAAGGATAATCGGTATAGATCTAAACCCCGCTCGAGAAGGCTTGGGCAAGCAGTTTGGCATGACCGACTTTATTAATCCCAAAGATGTCGACAACGTAGTCGACCATATTATTCAGATGACTGGCGGCGGTGTGGATTACAGCTTTGAATGCATTGGTAATGTGGACGTAATGCGCCAAGCCTTGGAGTGTTGTCACAAAGGTTGGGGCGAAAGCTGCATAGTGGGTGTCGCCGGTGCTGGCAAGCAGATTACCACTCGCCCATTCCAATTGGTGACCGGCCGCTCATGGAGGGGAACTGCCTTCGGGGGTGCCCGGGGTCGCACCGATGTGCCGCGTATTGTCGACTGGTATATGGATGGCAAGATCAATATTGATGATTTGATTACCCACAAGATGCCCCTCGAAGATATCAATAAGGCCTTTGATTTAATGCACTCTGGCGAGAGTATTCGTTCGGTCGTGGAGTTTTAAATGGCGCCTATGCCTATAGAAAAGATTGGTGCAAACCACAGCTTTGGTGGCCAGCAGCTGCGTTACAAACACCAGTCCGCAGTCCTAAATTGCGAGATGGCCTTTAGTATTTATCTGCCGCCCCAGGCGGAAAATGGCCCGGTGCCCGTTCTATATTGGCTGTCGGGACTAACCTGCAACGACGAGAACTTTGTTCAAAAAGCGGGAGCCCAGCAGCAGGCTGCAGAACATGGCATCGCCATAGTCTGCCCGGACACCAGCCCCAGAGGGGACGGCGTAGCTGATGATCCAGAGGCAGCTTACGATATGGGGTTGGGTGCCGGCTTTTATGTCAATGCCACACAACAGCCCTGGGCTGAACACTATCAGATGTATAGCTATATCCTCGATGAGCTGCCGGCGCTAATTAACCGCGAGTTTCCGGTGGACGGTCAGCGCACGGCAATCTCAGGGCATTCCATGGGTGGCCATGGAGCCTTGACCATTGCCCTTAAAAATCCCGATAGATTTAAATCTGTGTCGGCTTTCGCGCCCATTTGTTCACCGCTTAATTGCCCCTGGGGTGAAAAAGTGCTGAGCAACTATCTGGGTGATGATCGGCAAGCCTGGAAACAATATGACGCGGTTGAGCTTATTAAACAGGCTAAACAGGCTAAACAGCATCTGCCTGTATTAGTGGATCAGGGCGGTGGCGACAACTTTTTAACCGAGCAGCTAAAGACGCAGCTTTTAGTTGAGGCAGCGCAAGTGGCAGATTACCCCATGGAGATCAGAATGCAGCCGGATTATGATCACAGCTACTTTTTTATTGCTACGTTTATAGCAGAACATATCGCTTTTCACGCTCGGGCTTTGACTTAAAAATCAGCTTTAATGCAGCTTTAAAACAACTTTAATACAGCGTTAATAAGCAGTCCTTATTAGGTAAATAAGAGTCGCTTGGGTAAGGCAGAACAGGGTGGTGATAATGCTAGACTGCGCTCTCAATCTGCCTGTTAATGTGGGCTGTTAGTCGGGTCCCTAGTCGAGATCCCGTGAAAAGTAACCACAGGAGTAGTTGAGTTGGGTATCAGCCAAAGTGAGCAGCAACCGATCAGTGATTTAGTCGGGCAATATAAGGCCCTGCCTGGTGCGCTATTGCCTCTGTTGCATGCCATTCAGGGTGAGCTGGGTTATGTACCTGACTCAGCAGTGCCGATTATCGCCAAAGGTCTCAATCTCTCCCGCGCAGAAGTACATGGCGTGATCAGTTTTTACCATGACTTTAAAACTCATCCAGTTGGCCGCCATACAGTGCAAATCTGCCGCGCTGAAGCCTGCCAGTCTATGGGTTCCCGTCAGTTGGAAGCCCATGCCAAACAAGCCCTGGGCGTCGACTACGGTGAAACCACCGCCGATGGAGCCATTACCCTAGAGCCAGTGTACTGCTTAGGCAACTGTGCCTGCTCCCCCTCAGTACGCATCAATGATGATATTTTTGCACGGGTGGATGCAGATCGCTTTGACCAACTAATTTCTGAGCTCTCATCAGAACAGGGGGGCGTCAAATGATCTTTTATATTCCCCAAGATACCACCGCGCTGGCACTAGGTTCGGAAGCCGTGGCCTGGGCATTGCAAACCGCAGGTATAGAGCCGATTCGCAATGGCTCCCGCGGACTATTTTGGTTAGAGCCCTTATTAGAAGTAGACACCGATCAGGGCCGCATTGCTTTTGGTCCGGTTTCGGCCAAGGATATTCCGAGCGTTCTTGATGCACTGGAATCAGATCCAACCAGCCACGCCCTCTATCAGGGTGAAGTGGCCGATATTCCCTATTTAAAATCTCAGCAGCGTCTCACCTATGCCCGCGCCGGTGTGGGCGATCCAGTTTGCTTGGATAACTATCAAAATTTAAACGGCTTTAAAGGCCTTGCAAACGCGCTACAGATGACCGGCCAGCAGATTGTTGATCAGGTTAAAGACTCCGGCCTGCGTGGCCGCGGGGGTGCAGCATTTCCTGCCGGCATCAAGTGGCAGACGGTGCATGATGCAGGTGAAAGCGCTGCGGCGGATAAAGAGCCCGGTCAGAAATACATAGTCTGCAATGCCGATGAGGGTGATTCGGGAACCTTTGCCGATCGTCTAGTGATGGAAGCGGATCCTTACCAGCTAATCGAAGGCATGATCATCGCCGGTCTCGCCGTAGGTGCCAATCAGGGCTACATCTATCTGCGCTCGGAATATCCGGTGGCGCACAAACTCTTAAATACCGCCATCGACGGTGCGCTCCAAGCCAACTTTCTCGGCGAAAATATTCAGGGCTCTGGCAAAACATTTCACCTCGAAGTGCGTTTGGGTGCCGGAGCCTATATCTGTGGCGAAGAGACCTCACTGCTAGAGAGTCTAGAGGGCAAGCGTGGGATGGTTCGCGCCAAACCACCGTTGCCGGCTATCGAAGGTTTGTTTGGCATGCCAACCGTGGTCAATAACGTGCTCACCTTAGCGGCGATTTCAAGCATTCTGGAACAGGGCGCAGAGAGCTATCAGAACTTTGGCATGGGCCGCTCAAGAGGTACCCTAGCCATACAGCTGGCAGGCAATATTAAACGCGGAGGCCTGATCGAATTAGCCTTTGGTGTGACACTGCGTGAAGTGGTAGAAGACTACGGGCAGGGCACCTACAGCGGTCGTCCGATTCGCGCTATTCAGGTGGGCGGACCGCTGGGGGCATTTATACCCGAGTCTCAATGGGACACTCCCATGGACTACGAAGCCTTTGCGGCGATCAAAGCGATGATTGGCCACGGCGGTATTGTGGTATTTGACGACACTGTGGATATGGCCGCTCAAGCGAGATTTGCCATGGAGTTCTGCGTGGTGGAGTCCTGCGGTAAGTGCACACCTTGCAGAATTGGCTCGGTGCGTGGTGTTGAAGTGATCGACAGAATTGTTGCCAATGAAAATCGCGACAATAATCTAATTCTATTGCATGAGCTTTGCGACACAATGGAGTTTGGTTCTCTGTGTGCCATGGGGGGTATGACGCCATATCCAGTGCGCAGCGCACTCAAGTATTTCCCCCAAGATTTTTCATTACGCGACGCCGCGGGCGCTGCTCAGGGAGAAAGTTAAATGTTGGAATTCTACGAACCCCAAGCAGATTACGGCACCCCAAAAAGCACCAGCACCACCATGGTCACTCTGAGTATTGATGGCGTTAGCGTCACAGTCCCAGAGGGCACCTCAGTGATGCGCGCCGCCGCCGAAAACGGTGTCAAAATTCCCCGTCTCTGCGCCAGCGATCAGCTTAAATCCTTTGGTTCCTGTCGTATTTGTTTAGTCGAAATTGAAGGCCGTCGCGGATTTCCGGCGTCCTGCACCACCAATGTTGAAGCCGGAATGGAGGTCAACACCCAGTCTGAGGCCATTGGCAAACTGCGCCGCAATGTGATGGAGCTGTATATCTCCGATCACCCCCTGGACTGCCTAACCTGTCCAACCAATGGCGACTGTGAACTGCAAGATACCGCCGGTGAAGTGGGCCTGCGTTCGGTGCGCTACGGCTTTGAAGGCGAGAATCACTTAGTCGCCGAGAAAGACGAATCCAATCCCTATTTCACCTTCGACCCCTCCAAGTGCATCGTCTGCTCACGGTGCGTGCGTGCCTGTGACGAAGTGCAGGGCACCTTTGCCTTGACCATTGATGGCCGCGGTTTTGACTCCAAAGTTAGCGTCAGTCAGGACGAAGACTTTATGGACTCCGAATGTGTCTCCTGTGGTGCCTGTGTTGCCGCCTGCCCAACTGCAACATTGACCGAAAAAAGCATTATCGAAGCCGGTAAACCCGAGCACTCAGTGATCACCACCTGCGCCTATTGCGGTGTCGGCTGCTCTTTTAAAGCCGAGATGAAGGGTAATGAAGTTGTGCGTATGACCCCCTACAAAGACGGCAAGGCCAATGAAGGCCATGCCTGTGTCAAAGGCCGCTTTGCCTTTGGCTACGCTACCCACAAAGACCGTATCAGGGTGCCGATGATTCGGGATAGTATCGATGAACCCTGGAAAGAAGTGTCCTGGGACGAGGCCGTGACCTACACCGCCCAACGCTTCAAAGATATTCAGGCGCAATATGGCCGCACCAGCATTGGTGCAATCTCATCGAGCCGTTGCACCAACGAAGAAGTCTATCTAGTGCAAAAAATGGTTCGCGCTGGCTTTGGTAATAACAATATCGACACCTGCGCGCGAGTTTGCCATTCACCCACCGGATTTGGTTTAAAAACCACCTTAGGTGAATCTGCCGGTACTCAAACCTTTGCCTCAGTGGCCGACGCCGATGTAGTTATCGTCATGGGTGCCAATCCAACCGAAGCCCACCCAGTGTTTGGCTCGCGCTTAAAGCGCCGCCTCCGTGAAGGTGCAAAACTCATTGTTATAGACCCGCGCAAAATTGAGCTGGTCAGCTCGCCCCATATTACCGCCGATTACCATTTGCCGGTGCGTCCCGGCACCAATGTGACTCTGCTCAACGCACTGGCTCACGTAGTGGTCAACGAAGGCCTTGAAGCGCGGGACTATATTGCCGAGCGCTGCGATGTCGCCGAATTTGACAAGTGGTTAGACTTTATTGGCGACCAACGCCACTCCCCAGAAAATACCGCAAGCATCACCGGTGTCGACGCCGCTGATATGCGTGCCGCTGCTCGTCTTTATGCCACTGGTGGTAACGGTGCGATCTTCTACGGTTTGGGTGTCACCGAACACAGTCAGGGCTCAACAGCGGTCATGGCCATTGCCAACCTCGCCATGCTCACGGGGAATATTGGCCACGAAGGCGTGGGCGTAAACCCACTCCGTGGACAGAACAATGTGCAGGGCTCTTGCGACATGGGTTCATTTCCCCATGAGCTGCCCGGCTATCGTCATATCTCCGACCGAGCCACTCGCGAGTTGTTCGAAGGAGAGTGGGGCGTGACTTTGGATTCCGAGCCCGGCCTGCGTATCCCCAATATGTTTGACGCCGCCCTCGATGGCGACTTTAAAGGTCTCTATTGTCAGGGCGAAGATATCGCCCAGTCCGACCCTAACACCCAGCACGTTGAAGCAGCGCTACGCTCCATCGAATGCCTAGTGGTACAGGATATCTTCCTCAATGAAACGGCAAAATTTGCCCATGTATTTTTACCCGGCGCCTCATTTCTTGAAAAAGACGGCACCTTCACCAACGCCGAACGCAGAATTTCCAGAGTGCGCAAAGTCATGCCGCCACTCAGTGGCAAGGCCGACTGGGAAGGCACCATGGCCTTAGCCAACGCTCTGGGCTGCAAGATGGATTACAGTCATCCCTCAGAAATCATGGACGAAATTGCCCGCCTAACCCCAACTTTTAATGGCGTCTCATACGACCGCATAGAACAGCTGGGCAGCATCCAGTGGCCGTGCAATGACGACAGCCCAGAGGGTACGCCGATCATGCATGTGGACCAGTTTGTTCGTGGCAAAGGCTTCTTTGCCATGACCGAATATGTCGCCACCACCGAACGCGCCAACCGCAAATTCCCACTGCTGCTGACTACTGGGCGAATACTCTCGCAATACAATGTTGGCGCCCAAACCCGGCGCACGGAAAACAGTGAATGGCACGGCGAAGACGTATTAGAAATTCATCCCCATGACGCAGAAGAGCGCGGTATTAATCATGGCGATTGGGTCGGTATCAATAGCCGCGTTGGCGATACAGTGCTGCGCGCCGACGTCACCGACAAAGTCAAACCCGGCGTCGTCTATACCACGTTCCACCACCCGGTTTCCGGTGCCAATGTGATCACCACCGACAATAGCGACTGGGCCACCAACTGCCCAGAGTATAAAGTCACCGCCGTACAGATCAGCAAAGTCACCCAGCCCTCCAATTGGCAGGCGCGGCAGAAGTCTTTCGATAAGCAGCAGCAAGGCCTATTAAAAGAAGCGCGGCACTAACCTTGGCCGCCCAAGGTTCCGATAAGGTCACTCGTGTTATCTGGAAAGCCGGAGAGACCGTCGAGGGCACAGATTGGGTCGCCACGGAAACTGCCATCGCGATGGTCTACAACGGTATCTCCCATGTGGTGATGATGGCCACACCAGCAAATTTGGAAGACTTTGCCCTGGGCTTTAGCGTGAGCGAAGGCATCTTGCAAAGCGCCAAACAGCTGCTCGATTGCGACATAAGGGAAACCGATAAAGGCATAGAACTCGCCCTAACCATTACCGCCGAACCCTTCGCTAAACTAAAACAAAAACGTCGCAACCTAGTGGGTAGAACGGGATGTGGACTCTGTGGTGCAGAATCCTTAGATCAGGCTATTACTGAGCCAGCTAGGGTGTCCGCTGATTTATCTATAAGCCACCAAGCCCTTCAAAAAGCCGCCAGTGCCTTGGCCTCAGAACAAAAGCTACAGCAGCAAACCGGTGCGGTGCATGGTGCCGCTTACTGCAACCAGCAGGGTGAAATAGTATTAGTGCGTGAAGATGTTGGCCGCCACAATGCCTTGGATAAGTTGTTGGGCGCAGTGGCTACAGCACCGCAAGAGTCGGGCTTTGTGTTAATCACCAGCAGAGCCAGTTATGAAATGGTGGCCAAAACCAGCAGTGCTAATATCCCCTTACTCGCCGCAGTCTCAGCCCCCACATCCCTGGCCATTGAACTGGCTGAGAAAAGTGGCTTAACCCTCGTTGGCTTTACCCGAATCGGTCGTCATGTGGTTTACGCCAATGGCCAAAGAATTGACTAAGAGAAATTGAATGTCAGAATCAAAGCTCCAGCGCCTGGTTAGTCAGGTCAACCAAATTGCCCTCAATATGCGTGCCAATGGCAGTGAGGAAATGGTTGCCGATCAGGTGGCGCAGCATCTCGAGAAGTTTTGGGCTCCGCCGATGAAAGACCTGATTACTGAACAATCAGCTGTGGCTGAGATTGGATTGACAACTATAGGGCAACTAGCCATTCAGCAGCTGTTGACGATTCAGCAAGATGAGCGCGCTTAAATCTCCTTGCCGCATCTCTATGATGTCTTTTAACTAATCTTAATGGCAGCTCTCACCCCAGCGAATTATTGTTCTGCGTGGCGATACTCATATACAGATAATCAGGCTATGGCGCAGTGAAAGGATGCTTAATATCAACCAGGTTAATCGGGCTTAAGCTTTGCAGATGAAATGGTCTAGTAGGATGTTATGACTACTCACATTTTTGCCTCGAAGCATGCCGTTGTTATCTCAGACGAGTGTGAAAGATCTCGTCTCAAGTGGCAGCAGATCCCTCGTCGCTGCGCTCTGTCGGGATGACATAAAAACGCTCTGTCGGGATGGCAAGCTTGGGTAATTGGGTAATTGGGTAATTGGGTAATTGGGTAATTGGGCCCTGTCACT
>CAXAFJ010000042.1:0-17672 GCA_963968025.1 uncultured Pseudomonadales bacterium
GTTGCAGGTCGCTGACAACTGCGCCGCAGTTGCGGGAGAACGGGGTCACTTTCATGGGTGCCTTCTTATTGTTTTTATTTGACGGTTATTTGAGTGCTGTTTGCTAAAGGTTAGGCTGCAATGCTGCAGGAGATCCTTCGGTTCGCTGCGCTCTCTCAGGATGACAGGTTTTTTTTATTGGGCTGACGGTCTTAACCTGTCATTGCGACTGTCTTAACCTGTCATCCCGACCGCAGTGGAGGGATCTCAGCCAGTCGGCACCAGATCCTTCGACTGCGCTCAGGACGACAAGCCTTTCAGAGGTCCTTCGACTTCGCTCAGGACGACAAGCCTTTTAGAGGTCCTTCGGCTGCGCTCAGGACGACAAGCCTTTTAGGCTTGTCGCTTATCCAGACTCCAAATTCCGGCGCCGCGCACAGCAATATACAAAAACGCAAAGCAGAACAAGGCCGCTACCTCGCCCCCATTAAGAATCGGAAAAACGTTGTTCATGCCATGAACTATCCAGTAAGCCGCAGCCATGGTGCCACTGCAAATAAAGGCTGTTGGGCGAGTAAACAGGCCAATCATTACCAGCACACCACCAATCATTTCAATGGCGCCAGCGGAGTACATTAGGGGATTCAGGGGGTAGGGGAATTCAACAGGGAAATTGAGCAACTTTTGGGTTCCGTGCCAGATAAACAAGAATCCGGTGACGATTCTCAGTAGTGCGTAAGATTGCTCTTCACGTCCGTCTAATAGATTGTCTAAAAATGTCATATACAGGCCTCTTTAGTTTTATTCTTAGTTTAGTTTTATTTTAGTTAAGTTCAGCTCAATTCAATCACCGACACTCTATGGGATCTAGCTCAGAACAACAATAATTATCAGACTCAATTTAAATGGCACCGAGATACAGCTAGCAGCGAATATAAGTATATTGCGAGTGTTTTTAGTCATAGCTAGTGACCTCCTGATGCTATTAGAGCTAATCACTAAATCCCGCTTTTTCCACTGAGGTTTTACCTGCTATAGCTAGAGGCCGCGCTGCCATTCCTCGCGCAAAGGGATCATTCCCGGCTGATTGATCGCGGTGGTGACAATCGACAATAACTGCTCTTTGTCTTTGCCCAGCACGCCTTTTAGGACCAGATAATTAGACGCGTGATCACTTCTGAAAATGGTTTTCTCCAGCTCCAGATTACTCAGCAATATCTGCATCTCATGAAATAGCTCCAGTTTGCCAAGCTTGCGCCAGCGACCCTCAAAGGCTTCTTCAAAACGCTCACTACCGGTGGGAAATTCCACCACCAGTGTCGAGAGATAGTCCGGCTGTGCGGCATTCATCAGCTTGGCGGAGTTCAGCGCATGTTGCTCGCTAAGTTCCGGGCCGCCAAGGCCATTTAAGATCATCACCGAGCTTTTCATACCCGCCTGTTTGATCTTTTGCAGGGCCACCAGGGAGGAGTCGTAATCTTCGCCTTTATTGACCAGCCTCAAAACCTCGTTGTCGCCGCTCTCGCAGCCCACATACATTAGGCTCAGCCCAAGATCACGCAGGTCGGTGAGCTCTTCGACGCTCTTCTTTTTCAGGTTGCGCGGCAGGCAATAGGAGGAAACCCGCTGCACATCGGGATAGTATTTGTTGATCATCTGCAGAATATCGACCAGCCTTCTAGTACTCAGGGTCATGGCATCGCCGTCGGCGAGAAACAAGCGCTTGACCCGATAGCCGGCTTCCGCAAGACCGCGCAATTCCTCTTCAATTTTCTCGATGGACTTGGGGCTAAAACGCTTCTGTTGGTCTGTGTACATTTCACAGAAACTGCACCTGTTGTAAGAGCAGCCATTGGTCACCTGCAGAATAAGCGAGCGACCTTCACTGGGTGGACGGAAGACGGGCTGGATATAGTCGAGTGGATACATAGTGAATAGTCGGCGGTGAATAATGGGCTCAAGTTTACAGGTTTTAGTCAGATTGCATCCGCTCACCGCCTTTTATTGATTATTCATTGAATTAATCTAACTTTAGTTCAGTGAGGCAAAAGAATTAGTCTAAAATGCCTCCATTATTTTGATTATCAGTGATCCTTCCCCATGGAAAAAAACAGCTCTGAGATGCCATTCAAATCTGGCATCGGTATCGACTTTGGCACCAGCAACAGTGCGGCGGCAGTGTTTGATGGCGAGCAGGTCAGACTGGTGCAGCTCAGTGAGCTCAATCCGATTATGCCCTCGGCCAATTATATAGATCGTGATTTTGCCTCGACCATCGGTCAGCTAGCCATCGATGACTATATTAGCGACAACCAGGGCCGCAAGGTGGAGCTCAGTGTCGAGGTGATTGGCGAGGCGCGCACCAGTGCCGGCACCGCCGATGGCCCGGCCAGCGAGTCGGAAACCAGTAAGGTTTATGGTCAGGCTTTTAATGACGCCAGCCTGCCTGGGCGACTGTTCCGCGGCACCAAGCGCTTGCTGGGCAATACTGCCAGTGATAAAACCGTGATTTTTAGTCGGCCATTTCGTCTGGTGGCGCTGGTTACCCCTATATTGGTGGGTATCCGCAAAGCCCTGCGTCGCAGTGTCGACAACAGCACTCAGGCCTGTATTGGTCATCCGGTGAATTTTGAGGGTATGGAGCAGGGCCGTAACAATGTAGCTCTGCAGCGCCTCAGCGAATCCTATCGCCATGCGGGGATTACCGAGCAGAGCTTTTGCCCGGAACCCACAGCCGCCGCCATCAGCTATCTGTATAACTATCCTCACAGCCGCGATCAGCTGATGCTGACCTTGGATTTTGGTGGCGGTACTCTGGATTTTTGTATTCTGCGCCGCAAGGGCACCGAATTTTCCGTTGAAGCGACTCATGGTATTGCTCTGGGCGGCGATAAGATCGACCAAACTATTTTCCGTGAGCTGGTGTTTCCACTGCTGGGTAAGGGCGAGCGCTGGTCGCGTCTGGTCGATGGCACTGAGGTGGATACATTATTTCCCTTTGCTGAGTTTGAAGAGCTACTGATTAACTGGCCGGTGAGCTATATGCTCAACCAGAACAAATACACCGCCTCGGTAATGCAGCGCATGGTGCTGCCGGATGAGGGGGCGATTAAGTTTAAGCGCCTCTATGATCTGATTAAGCAGAATTACAGCTATCAGGTGTTTGAGGCAATCAAGGCGTTTAAGGCCGAGCTTTCAGTGTCTGATTCCGCGGTGCTGGATATTCCCGAGATCGATATAGAAGTCAGGCTGGATCGCTGGGAGTTTGAGCTGATGATCACTGATCGGCTGTTTGAGCTTGAGCGGGCAATTAGTCTAATCCTCGATAAAGCCGGCTTGCAGGCTGACGATATCGATCTGGTATTGCGCACCGGTGGCTCCTCTCTAATCCCCGCGGTGAAAGATATTCTCGAGAATCAGTTCCCCGGCAAGGTTGTAGAACACGACCCCTTCACCAGTGTGGCTGCGGGTCTGGCGATTGCTGACTACTATGGTTACGGCTCAGATATTCCTCAATAAGGCCGCTTTTTAGCCATTCCGCACTAAACATTTTTATGATCAAGGCCTGCCAGGCCTTTTTACAGATCAAAACTTACTTGCATGCAACAAGCAAAATAACTAAGCTCTCCCTATTACCAATCTAAATGGAAGATCAAATGAGCACCTCTACAGTTTCTGCGACCTCCACCGCCACTAGTGCTGCCGCCAATAAGGCTGCTCCCAAGAAGGCTGCTCCCAAGAAGGGCATACCACTGCGCTTTGTTACCGCTGCCAGCCTTTTTGATGGCCACGATGCGGCGATTAATATTATGCGTCGTATTCTTCAGGGTGCTGGTGTTGAAGTTATCCATCTGGCCCACAACCGCTCGGTGGCCGAAGTGGTTCAGACTGCACTGCAGGAAGATGCTCAGGGCATCGCCATCAGCTCCTATCAGGGCGGCCATGTTGAGTACTTTAAGTATGTGGTGGACCTGTTGAAAGAAGCGGGTGCCGAACATATTAAGGTCTTTGGCGGCGGTGGCGGTGTGATTGTTCCCGCTGAAATTAAAGAGCTTGAGGCCTATGGTGTCGAGCGCCTTTACTCGCCCTATGATGGTCAGAATCTCGGCCTAGTGGGCATGATCGACGATATGATTGAACGCTGCTCACTGGGTGCTTACAGCGATGTCACTGTGGCTGCTGCTGAATTGTCTACTGAAATGTCTGGTGAGGCCGGGCGGAATAATCTAGCGCGTTTGATCACCGCCATTGAGCGCGATGAGCTCAGCCCAGAGCAGCAGAGTTCACTCCGTGAGCAGGCGCAATTCCTTAGTAACACAGTGCCCGTTCTCGGTATTACAGGTACTGGTGGTGCGGGTAAGTCCTCACTAACTGACGAATTGATTCGTCGTTTCCGTCAAGACAGCGCCGATGAGCTGAAGATCGCCGTGCTGGCCATTGACCCGACTCGACGCAAGACCGGCGGCGCGTTACTCGGCGACCGGATTCGCATGAATGCAATCTATCATCCCTCTATCTATATGCGCTCTATCGGTACCCGTGGAGCCACCGGTGAAGTGCCGGCGGCACTCAAGGATATTGTCTGTGCCATGCGTCTCGGCGGTTTCGATCTGGTCGTGGTTGAGACCCCGGGTATTGGTCAGGGCGATGCCGGTATCGTGCCTTATGTGGATATCCCCATCTATGTCATGACCCCAGAATTTGGCGCCCAGAGTCAGTTGGAAAAGATCGATATGCTCGATTATGCCGAGCTGGCAATTATCAATAAATTTGACCGCAAGGGCAGCGACGATGCCTACCGCGATGTGTGCAAGCAAGTGCAGCGCAACCGCGAAGCCTGGACTCAGGCGCCGGATGAGATGCCTGTATTTGGCACCATTGCCTCACGTTTTAATGATGACGGTGTCACCGCCGCCTATCAGGAGCTGGTGGTACTGTTACAAAATCGTGGACTGCGCAGTTTTGAACAGCATCTGGCAAAAGTCGATCGCCGCACGCCATCGGAAAAAACCGTGGTGGTACCGGCAGATCGTCAGCGTTATCTGGCCGAGATTGCCGCCAGCGTGCGCAACTATCACAAGCAGGTTGTGATTCAGGCCAATCTGGCTCGCCAACAGCAGCAGCTCGCCGCGACCAAAACCATGTTGTTGGAAAATGGCAGCGATGCACCAGAGGCTATCGACAGTCTGATTGCCGAGCGCAAGCAGGCCATGGACGTCAAGGCTAGCAGCTTGTTAGAAGGCTGGCCCGCTGTGGTGGAAGCCTATAGCGGCGATACCAAAGTCGATGTCTTGCCCAATGGCAAAGAGATTGTCACCAAGCTGAATACCATCTCTTTGGCTGGCAACAAGATCTCCCGGGTTTCATTACCGCGCTTTGAAGATCACGGCGAGCTGCTCAAATGGCTGATGCGTGAAAATCTGCCTGGCGAGTTCCCGTACACAGCCGGTGTATTTCCGTTTAAGCGCGAAGGTGAAGATCCAGCGCGGATGTTTGCCGGTGAGGGCGATGCCTTTAAAACCAATCGCCGCTTTAAGGCCCTGTCGGAGCACTCCGATGCCAAGCGTCTCTCCACCGCCTTTGATTCAGTAACTCTCTATGGCTTTGATCCCCATGAGCGTCCGGATATTTACGGCAAGGTGGGTAATGCCGGTGTCTCCATCTGTACTCTGGACGATATGAAAGCGCTCTATGATGGCTTTGATCTGTGTAATCCAACTACCTCGGTTTCCATGACCATTAACGGTCCGGCGCCGACCATCTTGGCGATGTTTTTAAACACTGCCATTGATCAGCAGGTGGACCAGTTTGTCGCTGAACACAGTCGCCAGCCCAAGGATGACGA
Organism: uncultured Pseudomonadales bacterium; assembly: GCA_963968025.1. GTDB lineage: Bacteria > Pseudomonadota > Gammaproteobacteria > Pseudomonadales > Porticoccaceae > HTCC2207. The sequence continues at coordinate 5,825 of CAXAFJ010000042.1, forward strand.
GTTCCAAGAGCTGCGCAGCAATACCTTAAAGCGGGTGCGCGGCACAGTGCAGGCGGATATTCTCAAGGAAGATCAGGGTCAGAATACCTGCATCTTCTCCACCGAATTTAGCCTGCGCATGATGGGCGATATGCAGCAGTACTTTATCAATGAGCAGATTCGCAATTTCTACTCGGTGTCTATTTCTGGATACCATATTGCCGAAGCCGGTGCTAACCCGATCTCTCAGCTGGCCTTTACATTATCCAATGGCTTTACCTTTGTTGAAGCCTATCTGGCTCGCGGCATGAAGATCGATGACTTTGCCCCCAACCTGTCATTCTTCTTTTCCAATGGTATGGATCCGGAGTACACCGTCATGGGTCGAGTGGCTCGCCGTATCTGGGCGACCTCCATGCGTGATCTTTATGACGCCAACCCACGCAGCCAGAAACTCAAATACCATATTCAGACATCAGGCCGTTCCCTGCATGCTCAGGAAATGAACTTCAACGATATTCGCACTACCCTGCAAGCCTTAATCGCGATTTACGATAACTGTAATAGCCTGCACACCAATGCGTATGACGAAGCCATTACTACGCCCACGGAAGAGTCAGTGCGCAGAGCGCTGGCGATTCAGCTGATTATTAATCAGGAGTGGGGCCTGGCGAAAAATGAAAACCCCAGTCAGGGTGCGTTTATTATCGACGAGCTAACGGATCTGGTTGAAGAGGCGGTGTTACAGGAATTTGAAAAAATCTCCGATCGTGGCGGTGTACTCGGTGCCATGGAAACCGGTTATCAGCGCGGCAAGATTCAGGAAGAGTCGCTCTACTATGAGCACAAAAAGCACGACGGTTCTTTCCCGATTGTGGGGGTGAATACTTTCCTTAGCGAGACTGAAGAAGAGCCAATAGAAATTGAGTTGGCCCGTTCAACTGAAGCGGAAAAGCAGAACCAGATTAAACGTCTGCGCGCTTTCCAAGCGACACACAGTGCCGAGTCAGGGGAAGTGCTTAAACGCTTGCAGGATACAGTGAGTCAAGGTGGCAATGGCTTTGAAGTGCTGATGGAAGCGGTGCGGGTCTGTTCATTGGGCGAAATTACCAATGCATTGTTTGATGTCGGCGGACAATACAGACGTAGCATGTAGTCATGCTTGTTTTGTTGCCTGCTTTTGACGCAAACTAGCGGCGTCAAAAGCAGTACAGCAATAAATTCAGGATCCCTAAGCCCAGGAACCCATAAACAATGCCCAAAGCCCTCCGACTCACTCAGGTTGAGCGCAAAGAAATCTCCGACGCCAAGATGCTTGAGGCGGCGGTGGATTTGATTGTCGAGCGCGGGGCGGGCCTAGTCACCTTAAAAGATGTCGGTGAAAAAGCCGGTTACTCGCGCGGGCTTGCCGGTTATCGCTTTGGCAATCGCGAGGGTCTATTTGATTTTGTACTCAGGTCAGTTGGCGATGAATGGCTCGGCGAGCTCACTCAGGTCACGGCAAATAGCTTTGGTTACAAGGCTATAGCTGCAGCTCTGGATGCCCACATTAAATTCTGTGAAGATGCACCGAAGCATGTGGAGGCGTTTTACCGTCTATGGTTTGACTCCATGGCGCCAGAATCTCAGCTCAAAGGTGTCATCCTAGGTATTCACCAGCGCCGTCGCGGCGATGTCGTTAGCTGGATAGAGCAGGCTATGGCCGCTGGCGAAGTGCCATCGACAGTGGATGCGGGAATGCTTGCTGATCACTTTACCGCCTCGGTGAGCGGCATTGTTTATCACTGGATGACTGATCCAGATAACCTTGATGAGATGCGTAATCTTCACGAAGCCCTAAAGCAGGTGATGCACAGTATGTTGCGCGGCTAGTTGCTGCGCTGGTTGGCTGTGGCATCTTTAAGCAGTGGCACCTCTCAGCTGTGGCACTTCTAAGCTGTGGCACCTCTAAGTTCTGGCACCTCTCAGCTCTGGCACTTCTAATAAGTGATCTCACTGGTCACGGTTGGTGTCTCTTGGCCCTTGTAGTTTTCCCCTTTAGCCTGCAATCTAAGATGATTACTTTAACGAGTTAAGCACGCCATGATTAATTTCCAGCTGAATAAAAATGCCGTTCAAGTGGATATAGATCCAGACACCCCATTGCTATGGGTGGTGCGGGATCACTTTAAACTCAAGGGCAGCAAGTTCGGTTGCGGTATGGGTCTCTGCGGAGCCTGCACCATGCACGTTAATGGCCAAGCGGTGCGCACCTGCACACTGCCTATCTCGGCGGTTCAAGGCGCTGTGATTACCAGTATTGAAGGCCTGGGTACTGTGGATAATTTGCATCCATTGCAACAGGCCTGGGTTGAGCACAGCGTTCCCCAGTGCGGCTATTGCCAGTCCGGTCAGCTGATGTCTGCCAGCGCCCTGTTAGCGAAAAACCCCAATCCCTCCGACGACGATATCGAGATGGCCATGAATGGCAATATCTGTCGCTGCGGCACTTACAGCAAAATTAAATCGGCTATTAAGTCGGTCAGTAAGTCGGCCAGTAAGTCGGCAATAAAGTCGGCAATAAAGTCTGACGCCGAGGCGATGCGCACCCAGGGGAGCATGGTTGGAACCTTTGATCCTGCGAGTGGGACTATCATTTCTAAGGAGGCAAACTCATGAAAAAAGCCTCCATGACCAGACGCCTATTTCTCCTCTCTACCGGCGCAGCGGCCACTGGGTTAATCGTCGGTTGTTCCACTGCAGCGGCTAAAGACAAAGGTTATTCCGCTATTGCCGGTGCCTTTGAGCCCAACTCCTTTATTCAAATCACCGCTGATAATCAGGTGATTTTCTATCTGCCTAGCAGTGAGATGGGGCAGGGTATTCTCGATGGTCTGACTACCTTGATTGCCGAAGAATTGCGGGTTCAGCCAACGGCCATTGAGGTTCGCCAGGCCAGTCTTCACGAGGACTATAAAAACCCTGAGATGGGTATGCAGGCCACCGGTGGCAGCAATGCGACCCGCGCCCAGTTCTTGCCCCTTCGGCAGGCGGCGGCTGACACTGCAGCGGCAATTCGCAATGCCGCAGCTAAGCAGCTTGATCAGCCCTTGGATAAAATTACCTTAGCCGATGGCCAGATCATGGTTGACGGCAAATCCTATGGCTTTGGTGAGTTTGTCGCTGTGGCGGCTTTGATGTCTGTGCCAGAAAATTCACCTTTAAGACGTCCCGAACAGTTTGATCAAATTGGCCGTGAGCGACCGCGTTTGGATGCCCTGGCCAAATCTACTGGAACTGCCGAGTTTGGTATAGATGCAGAGGTGGAAAATCTCTATCGGGCAGTGGTCGTTAGATCCCCTGTATTGGGCGCGGCATTGAAGAGTTTTGACGCCTCAGCAGCACTAGAGCAGTCCGGCGTAGTCAATGTGGTGGAGATCAAAAGTGGCGTGGCGGTTGTCGCCGAGTCTTACTGGCAAGCGCGAAAGGCCGCTGCAGTTCTTGAGCTGAACTGGGAGAAAAGCGAACTCGGCTTGTGGTCATCAGACAGCATCTATAACAAGTTTAACGAAACTCTCAATGACAGCAGCCAGAAAGGCTTGGAGTGCTGTGATGAAGGGGAGGGCGATAAGTTGCTGGATCAATCTGCGACAGTGGTCGCCGCCGATTATTACGCACCCTATTTAGCCCATGCCACTATGGAGCCTTTAAATTGCACCGTTGAAATCAACGGCGACGCCTGCGCAATTTATCTTGGTACTCAAAATATTCAAGCTTCTGCCGGGGCTGCGGTCTATTACGGCGACTTTGATGCCGATAAAGTGAAGGTGCATGGGGCTTTTTTAGGCGGTGGTTTTGGTCGTCGCGGCATTGGAGATGATGTAGCTGAAGCGGTGCTGATTGCTCAGCAAACCGGACGCAATATTCAGCTTGTCTGGAGTCGCGAAGATGATATGAACAATGACTTCTATCGTCCGGCGGCGCTGGTGCGCATGCAGGCCGGTGTGTCTGAGCAGGGACTTATTGAAACCTGGGCTGTGCGTCGGGTGGGCCCAAATATCATGGGTTATATGCTCGATGAGTGGGTCGATGCGCTGGCTCCCGACTATCTCAATAAAGGCTTTATCGACTGGTTGAGCAAGCTTGGCCAGCCTATATTTAACCGCTTCATTGCCGACCCCAGTGCAGCAGATGGTATTTATGCTGACTATGATGCTCCGAACAAAGCGGTGCGCCATGTCACTCAGGACCCGGGATTACGCACCGGTTTTTGGCGTTCGGTAGGGCACTCATCCAATGCCTTTTTTAAAGAGTCCTTTATCGATGAGCTGGCCCAGCGCGCCGGTATCGACGAGCTGCAATTCCGACTCGCCAATATGCAAAACAATCCGCGGCTTATCGACGCCACGGAGCTGGTGGCGGCCAAAGCCGGTTGGGGCAAGCCACTGCCGGAAGGGCATTTTCATGGTCTGGCGACTCACAGTTCCTTCGGTTCGGCGGTGGCGCAGATCGCCGAGGTCTCGATTAAAGGAACACAAATTATTGTCCACAAAGTCACCGCGGCAATTCATTGCGGCATGGTGGTCAATCCGGGAATTGTTCGAGATCAGGTGGAGGGGGGCATTATTTATGGCCTCACGGCGGCGCTCCATGGCGAGATAACATTGGTCGATGGTGTGATTCAGCAGAGCAATTTCCATAACTACCCGATGTTACGCATGGCCGATGCACCGGAGGTTGAGGTGCATATAGTGGAGAGTCAGGAGCATCCGCAAGGGGTTGGCGAACCCGGCTTGCCACCCTTGGCGCCGGCAGTAGCCAATGCGGTATTTAAAGCCAGCGGGCAGCGTCTGCGTGATCTTCCCCTCAGGCTTGGCTAGCTGCCTGAGCTAGTGCTAGGCTTAACGCCATGACTAATCATTGCACCGAGCTTTTAAAGCATTGGCATCCGCTTCGTGACCAGCACCTCTGGGTGCTGGCGACGGTGTATAGAACCGTCGGGCCCTGTTATCGCAGAGCCGGCGCAATGATGTTGTTTAACGATCTTGGGCAGCAGTTTGGCCTGCTTAGCGGCGGCTGTCTGGAGGCGGATATTCAACGTCAGGCGGCGCGGGTGATGCAGAGCAAACAGGCACTGACGGTTAGCTACGATGGTGGAGATGAAGACGATATTGCCTTTCAGCTGGGTATTGGCTGCGGTGGCACAGTGCATATTGTCTTGCAGCCGATTTTGGCTGAGCTTAACTATCTCAACCTGCTTGAGGTTTGTGAGCATTTAAGCCGCGGCGGGGCTGGGCTCTATTCTCAGCTTATTGCCACCGATGGAACCGTGCAGACTGCTTGGGACGTTGCTCAGCGTTCTAATGATGGCTGTGCTCAAAAACCTTGCTCAGCATTAATTGAAAAAGAAAATCAAACTTGGTTGTTAACTAACCTGAGTCCGCCACCCCATCTGTTGGTGATTGGCGCTGGTGTCAACGCTCAGCCATTGGTGCAGATGGCCAAGACCTTAGGCTGGACTCTGAGCCTCTGGGATTCGCGACTCGCCAATGGCCGCCGTGAGTACTTTATGTCTGCGGATCAAATTCTTCGCCAGCCGCTGAATGAGTTGATGGAACATAAGTCTGCAATCCATTGGAATGCTGCGGTGGTAATGTCCCACAACCTGCAGATGGATGCGGATGCAATCAAAGCCTTGCAGGGCAGTGCCATAGGCTACCTGGCACTGCTCGGGCCCGCGTCTCGCAAGCAGCAAGTGTTGGCATTAGCGCAGCTTGAGGAGCAAGAGCTGTGCATTCCCCTTGCCGGGCCAGCGGGATTAAATCTTGGTGCTGAATTGCCCGAGGGCATAGCCCTATCCATTTTGGCGGAATGCCATGCTGTGTTGCAGGGCGCTGCAGGTCAGTCATTGAGTGGCGTACTTGCAACAGTTGCTGAATCCCCATAATAGTGCAACATATCGAAGTGTTAATTCTCGCCGCAGGGGCCGCCAGCCGTTTTGGCTCTGCCAAACAGTTGATCAGTCACCATGGCAAGCCGCTGCTACAACACTGTATAGATAAAGCCAGTGGGATTTGTCGCGGTCGGATTTCGGTTGTACTGGGGGCCAACCATCAACAGATTGAACCACAGATTTCAGGCGCTAAGGTTATTCTGAATAATCACTGGCAACAGGGTTTGGGTACATCCATTGCCGCTGGCGTCGCCAATATTGATCCTCAGTCTGACGGCCTGTTAATTCTCTTGGCTGACCAAATTGCCCTTACCACTGAGGATTTAAAGCTGCTGCTGAAGGCTTTTGATGGCAGCAATACAGTCTCGGCCTATTACGCTGGCCGACGCGGTGTGCCAGCACTCTTTCCTCGCAGCCTATACGCTGACCTTAAACTGTTGTCAGGGGATAGCGGTGCCAAAGTAGTCTTGCAGCGTGGGGATATCAATCTTGTGGAAATCGATCTTCCACAAGCTTCTATGGATATAGACACCCCTGACGATTGGACTAGTTTTCTCGATTCCCTCAACTAATCTGGATTAGTTTCACCTGTTCCCCTAGTTCAGGGCAGTAATAGGCAGATAAACTGGCATTCAAGCCTAAAAGAGGCCCCATTCAACGAATAGTTGTTGTGCCTAGCTTTGTTGCGACTTAACCTACTTTCCAAGCAAATTTTTTAAAACAATAACTCAAACTATTTATCCAATTAGGGGGTCTCATGGCAGGTTCAACACCAGAAGCATCAACTGCAACAGTGGCAGGTGGTCAGGTTCAGGGAAAGCAAACTTTTGCGTTTATCGCGATGACATGTCTGTTTTTCTTTTGGGGCTTTATCACGGTTCTAAACGATATTTTAATTCCGTTCTTAAAAGAGTCATTTGATCTCAACTATACCCAAGCCATGCTGGTGCAGTTCTGCTTCTTTGGCGCCTATTTTATTGTTTCACCCTTTGCTGGCAGATTAATCGATAAAGTCGGCTATCAACAGGGTATCGTTATTGGTCTGCTGACCACCGCTGCGGGTTGTTGTTTGTTCTACCCCTCGGCCAGTCTGCACCTCTATCCGCTGTTCCTGTTTGGCTTCTTTGTTCTGGCCAGTGGTATTACTATTCTGCAGGTTGCGGCCAATCCTTATGTGGCAGCACTGGGGCCAGAGAAGACCGCTGCAAGCCGTCTTAATCTCGCTCAGGCAGCAAACTCTTTTGGTACTACTGTAGGCCCAATCGTTGGTGCTGCATTGATTCTGGGTGTTGTGGCTGCAGATGCTTCGGCAGTTCAGGGTCCTTACCTGATGATTGCTGCTCTGCTGGTTGTCGCGGCGATTGTTTTCCGCAGCATTAAGCTTCCGGTTCTGACCCATATGGAAAGCGAAGAGAAAGCTGAAGGCAGCGTCTGGGAGCATCGTCACCTAGTATTGGGTGCACTGGCAATCTTCCTTTACGTTGGTGGTGAGGTGTCTATCGGTAGCTTCCTGGTCAACTATTTCTCTGAGAGCACTATTGGTGGCCTGACCACTGCAGAAGCTGGCGAGATGGTTGCCTACTACTGGGGCGCGGCCATGATCGGCCGTCTGATTGGCGCTGCATTGATGAACTATGTTGCCGATACGAAGTATCTGGCGATTAATGCCTTGATCGCAATCGTCATGATCGTGGTCAGCATGAACACCAGCGGCAGTGTCGCTATGTGGTCTATTTTGGCGGTTGGTTTCTTTAACTCGATTATGTTCCCAACCATCTTTACCCTTGCGGTTAAAGGCCTGGGTTCCATGACCAGTAAAGGTTCCGGCTTTGTCTGTCAGGCCATTGTCGGCGGCGCACTGATTCCATTGGTTCAGGGTGTGGCAGCGGATACCATGGGTATTCAGTTGAGCTTTATCGTTCCAATGCTGTGCTACATCTATATTGGTTGGTACGCACTGAATGGTGCTGAAAGAAAAGCATAAGACTGCAGTAATCTCGTCGGGCGGGTCTAGTGATAGGCTCGCCCAATGATGCATTTAGCAATTCCCAAGACTTCCTCTGTAGCCCCATCAAAATTGATTTCACACTTCCTATTAAGGCTCTTTTAAAAGATAGTCTAGGGATGTTCTGCGGGCAGCTTTTTAAATAGCTGTTATTAAATGGCTGTTTCTAGATAGAAATGGGTATTGCGGGGCTAATATGAGGAGCTTATGTGAGGAGCTTGTTTGAAGAGCTAGTCAGATGGGCTCGTCAGAGGAGCTTAATGATTCACCGAACCAAGCACTGGGGTACAGGCTTGATCCGGTGAAGTTGTCACTGGGAGAATAGTCCGTTAAGAACTCTTATCCCGCTTCTACAATACGCTTCATGTCAGTCATATAGCCGCGCAGTTCGTGGCCAATGATTTCAACATCATGGTCGCGAATGGCGTCGTTCACTTCGATCAGACGAAGGTTGTCGACGGCGTTAGAGCTATCGGCCAAACCGCCACCCAACTCTTCCAGAGTCAGTGAGCTAGCATGGGCTTGCAACAGTGGCACAGCAGCGTGAGTAAACAGATAGTTACCGTATTCCGCTGTATCAGAGATCACTACGTTCATCTCATAGAGCTTGTTGCGAGCAATACAGTTGGCGATCAGCGGCGTTTCATGCAGTGACTCGTAGTAGGCAGACTCTTCGATAATGCCCGAGGCAACCATAGTCTCAAAGGCCAGCTCAACACCGGCTTTAATCATCGCGACCAGGTAGATACCTTTGTCGTAGAATTCTTGCTCAGTGATTTCGATATCGCAATCTGCAGCCTGCTCAAAAGAAGAGTCGGCAGTCTGTGCGCGCCACTTCAATAAGTTGGCATCGTCATTGGCCCAGTCGACCATCATAGTGCGTGAGAACTCACCTTCAATAATGTCGTCCATATGCTTTTCAAACAGTGGACGCAACGTGACTTTGAGTTCTTCTGACATATCAAAGGCTTTGATTTTAGCCGGGTTGCTCAGACGGTCCATCATGTTGGTGATGCCGCCGTGCTTCAGACCTTCAGTAACAGTTTCCCAACCGTACTGGATCAGCTTGCGCGCATAGGCCGCATCGACACCGAGGTTGATCAGCTGCTGGTGGCCCAGAACTGCACCGGTCTGCAACATGCCGCAAAGAATCGTTTGCTCACCCATCAGGTCAGACTTAACTTCAGCAATAAAAGACGACTCCAAGACACCAGCGCGATCGCCGCCAGTAGCAGAGGCATAGGCTTTAGCAATTGCGTGACCGTTGCCCTGTGGATCATTCTCAGGGTGAACTGCAATCAGTGTTGGAACACCAAAGCCGCGCTTGTACTCTTCACGGACTTCAGTGCCTGGGCACTTGGGTGCAACCATCACAACAGTCAGGTCAGGACGAATCTGCATGCCTTCTTCAACAATGTTAAAGCCATGTGAATAAGCCAGAGTTGCGCCTTGCTTCATTAACGGCATAACCGCGGTGACAGCAGCAGTGTGCTGCTTGTCAGGGGTCAGATTAAGAACCAGATCGGCAGCCGGAACCAGCTCTTCAGCAGTACCAACAGTAAAGCCATTCTCTGATGCCCAAAGAAACGACTGACGCTTCTCGGCAATCGCCTGAGCGCGCAGTGCGTAGGAAATATTCAGACCAGAGTCGCGCATATTGAGACCCTGGTTAAGGCCCTGAGCACCACAGCCAATAATGACGATGTTCCAGTCTTTGATAAAGTCACAGCCATCGGTAAATTCGCTGCGGTCCATAAATCTGCATTTGCCCAGCTGCGTCAGTTTGTCGCGCAAGCTCAGGGTATTAAAGTAATTAGCCATTTTCAGTCTCCGGCCACCGGGGATCGGTGGATTGATAAATTCACAAGGCCGGCAAGTGTACTTGATTTACTGTATTGCTTAAAACGATATATATTCACCATAGTGTTGTGCATTTTGCAATATTGGCTGCGCGGGGTTAAGCTGCCTTTATGGATATTCGATCATTAACATTGTTTCAACATCTGGCCACCAGCCTGCACTTCGGCAAAACCGCTGCCGTCTTTCATGTTAGCCCCTCCACTCTGAGTCGCTCGATTCAGCGCTTGGAAGAGCAGCTGGGTGCAGAGTTATTGCTCCGCGACAATCGCTCTGTGGTACTAACCAACGAGGGCAAGAAATTACTCAGCTATGCGGATCAGCAGATCAGTCAGTTTGAAAGCTTAAAGCAGTCCCTTAATCAGTCGCAAAAAGAGCTTAGCGGTTCTCTAAAGCTCTACTGTTCGGTTACCGCCTCCTATTCCTATCTACCGCCTTTATTGGAAAAATTTCGCCAGGCCCACCCCAATATTGATATCAATCTGGATACAGGTGACGCCGCCGATGGTATTGATCAGATTAAAAACCAGAAAGTGGATTTAGCCATTGCCGCACGACCGGATGAGCTGTCGTCGCGTATTCACTTTCAGACCATAGCTACAGTGCCCCTGGCGATTACCGCACCAACGATTAACTGCGCCGTGAAAAAAGCCCTGCAGGCAGAGACCATCGACTGGGCCAATCTGCCGATTATTCTCCCTGAGCACGGCGTCGCGCGGAAGCGTTTTGAACAGTGGTTTCGGCAAAAATATAGCGGCCGCCCCAATGTTTATGCTCAGGTTTCGGGGCAGGAGGCACTGGTGAGTATGGTGGCGCTGGGCTGTGGTATCGGCATTGCGCCCAATGTGGTGGTGGAGAACAGCCCGGTTAAAGATCGCATCGAATTGCTGCCGGGAACCCGTATTGCGCCCTTTGATTTGGGTCTCTGCTGCTTTAAGAAAAAACTCAATGATCCTTTAATAGCAGAATTTATGGCTATGGCGAGTCAGCCTTAGGTTCCTGATTGATATTTCACTTATTCCCTTTCTTCTATTAATTTATGTATAGTCTCTGCGGGTTAATTAAAAAAATAACAATTATTAACAATAAGGGGATATCAATGAATAAATTATTAGCGGCAGGTTTTACTGTTATAGCCCTAGCAGGCTGTTCCAATGATCAAGCGCCAGAGGCAGTAGCAGCGGCAGCACCAGATGTTGCAGTGGCAGCAGAAGCGCTGACTTTCGATATGGCCGGTCAGATTTTTTACAATGAATTTATACCCTGCACAGCAGGCCCAGACTTCAGCGAAGCCACGGTAGATGAAATGATCGCCGAATGGAGAGAGTCTGGTATACCTGGCGAGATCCTCGGTGCTTGGGGTTATGTGCCGGCCAGTGAAGATAACGATTTTGACAACGGTTGGTGGGAACTACAGTGGTCTTCTAAAGCCTCTGCAGACGCAGGTTGGCAGCAGTATGCCGCTAGTGACGAAGCTCAGGCATGGTCAATAAAATATGAAAATGTCATGGTCTGCGATACCGTCAACAGAGTTTCCTGGGACTTTAATTTTCCCCGCGACCCTTACAGCTTTGGTGAACTTGATAAGTCAGGAAATTTCGTTTCAGCCTTCTTACCTTGCCAGCTAAACGAAGGCAAAACCATGGATGATCTGAATGTGGCTATTGCCGGCTACAACACTTTTCTCGATGCCGTGCCAGTGTCTGAAAACAACTTCTACGCCTTTGGTATTTATGCCAGTAATTCAGATGCAAGCGATGTAGATGTTTACTGGGGTAATTTCCACGCGAGCTTCGAGCATATGAAGGCAGCCGATGCGGTTTGGGCAACCAGCGGTGGCGAAACTAAAGCGCAGCTGGAAGCGGCTATGACCTGTGGTAAGCCTGATGTGTACAATGCCAAGCTTTTTTACAATCCAGAAGATCCGGACTTTTCCTGATTAGCTCTTAATGACGGGCTCTTAAGGATGTGCTTAGAATTACAAGCTTAGAATTACGGGCTTAGAATAAAAGGATAGATCCTTAAAGGGCTACTTAGGTAGCCCTTTTTTAATACCGTTTTTTACGTGCTACCTT
>CAXAFJ010000043.1:0-17479 GCA_963968025.1 uncultured Pseudomonadales bacterium
AGGCAGTGAACAGGGTGGATACTTGGGCAGGGGTCTTTGGCTTAATGGCGGCTCTTCTCTTGCCTAGGGTGGGGGAGCAAGAGGTGTCGTCTGCTATCTAATGGTTCTAATAGGTATCATCAAATAAAACCCCTTTAAGGGATTCCAAATTCTGAGCAAACTTCAAAATCGCGTCCCCTGGCAGGGAGCGCAGCAGTTCACCGGTATCTTGATTGGTGACATTGACAACAAACCGATGTGAGGCGCTGTCGACGGAGAATTCCAGGCTGGTGGGTGCTTTTCTCATGGCGCTATTGAGTATTTTAACCGCCGCTTGCACTTCTTCCAAATTGTCGCTGAACTGCTTGATGCTCTCACCTTTTAACGCCTGGGCCGCTGCAAGCTGCGTGTTTGATTTGAGATTAACATCAATCCCAGACATATCTGTCACCACTCTCGGTTAGCGCTCAGCGTTTAGCAGGTGAGCGAGCTTAAAATGACTCAGCAGGGCCACTAGCCTTTATGCTGTGGGGGCAATCCCCCTTATCACAGATTAAGATCGGCAGTTAAAGTGAAAGCTTTAATCTTATTTAGGGTTTTTCTTCTCGTTCTATATTCCGGTTCTATTCGGGTAGCTGTCAGGGGCTTTGTCCTGAGGTTATACTGCGCCTATTTTAAAACTGACAAGTTGGAGCTGTTGTGAAAATTGTTTCGCTGACGATCAGCACCATTGACCGGATCACCGATATGACCGGCCGAATGGTCTCATGGTTGACCCTGGTGATGGTGCTGGTAACCATGGTGACTGTGGTGCTGCGCTACTACTTTGAGAGCGGCTCTATCGCCCTGCAAGAGTCGATCACCTATCTCCATGGGCTGGTATTTATGCTCGGTATTGCCTTTACCCTGCAGCGCGGCGGCCATGTGCGGGTGGATATTTTTTACCGTGGCTTTTCGCCCTCAGGCAAAGCGTTAGTGGATCTGATTGGTGGCCTGCTGTTTTTGCTGCCGGTGAGTCTGCTGATCTTTTTCTTTTCCTGGGACTATGTGGCGGCTAGCTGGGCGATTGGTGAAACCTCAGAGGAGCGCAGTGGTATCGCCGCTATCTACCTGTTGAAGACATTGCTGCTACTGATGCCGGCGACGCTGCTGTTGCAGGGGGTGGCTGAGATTCTTAAAAATGCGTTGGTACTAATGGGCAAGCCTGTAAATACTCCGCTCCAAGTTGAACCACATCCTATAGAGCCGCGAATCTGATGGTTGAATTTATTCCCCTGCTAATGTTTTTGGTGGTCTGCCTGGTACTGATGGCCGGCTATCCCGTGGCCCTGTCTCTGTCGGGTACGGCACTATTATTTGCCTTAGTGGGTTTTGCCACCGGCACCTTTGATATGGCTTTTTTACACGCCTTGCCCAATAGACTGTTTGGCACGATTAAAAATACCACCCTGATCGCGGTGCCGCTGTTTGTGTTTATGGGGGTGATGCTAGAGAAGTCTCGCCTCGCTGAAGATCTGCTTGAGAGTATGGCCGATCTGCTTAAAGGCTTTCGCAGCGGCTTGGGTCTCTCCGTGGTATTGGTGGGAACTCTGCTGGCCGCGAGCACCGGTATTGTTGGTGCCACCGTGGTGACCATGGGGCTGATGTCGCTGCCAACCATGCTTAAGCGTGGTTATTCCTCCTCTCAGGCCACCGGTATTATTTGTGCCACGGGTACGCTAGGGCAGATTATTCCGCCGTCTATTGCCCTAGTGCTACTGGGAGATATTCTCTCCAGTGCCTATCAACAGGCCCAGTTAAGTATGGGTGTTTTCACCCCCAAGGTAGTGTCCATTGGCGATCTATTTGTCGGTGCGATTATTCCCGGATTGATTCTGGTAATGCTCTACTGCCTCTATGTGATTCTATTTGTCAGACCGGAAGCGCCGGCAGAGGGCGATGATGAGCGGCGGGTGCAGGGGCTGTCTCGGGCGATGCTCAATTTGCTGCCGCCGATCTTTTTGATTGTCGCGGTACTGGGGTCGATTTTGTCCGGTGCGGCAACCCCCACCGAGGCGGCGGGTGTGGGAGCCTTTGGTTCCACGTTATTGGCGCTGTTTAAGCGCCAGCTGTCCCTGGGCCGATTGCGTGAAGTGGCCCAGAGCACCACAGAAGTGACGTCTATGGTGTTTTTGATTTTGATCGGTGCGGCGGTATTCTCCCTGGTGTTCCGCGGCTTTGGCGGCGAAGAGTTGGTTGAGCAGTTTTTGACCGGACTTCCCGGTGGGCTGGTGGGTGCGACGATTTTAGTGATGCTGGTGATCTTCCTGTTGGGCTTTGTGCTCGACTTTATTGAGATCACCTTTGTGGTGGTGCCCATTGTCGGACCGGTGCTGCTGGCCATGGGATTAGATCCAGTGTGGTTGGGCATTATGATTGCCATCAACTTACAGACCTCTTTCTTGACCCCACCCTTTGGCTTTGCTCTGTTCTATCTGAGGGGTGTGGCGCCGGCCTCGGTGGAGACCGCAGATATGTATCGCGGCGTGATCCCTTTTATTGTTATTCAGCTATTCTTAATGCTGATGTTATCTGTTTGGCCGGCGCTGGCTACCTGGTTGCCAGGGTTGATTTATAATTGATGGGAAATTCAAAGGACTAAATATTGATGGAAACTCAGTCACCAGTACCCTCGGGAAAGTTGATCTCTCAGACCATTGCCATGCCCCGTGAAACCAATGCCAATGGTGATATTTTTGGTGGTTGGCTGCTCAGCCAGATGGATTTAGCCGGTGCTATCTTGGCCGGCAGAATTGGTAAAGGAAGGGTCGCCACGGTGGCTATCAGCAGCATGTCGTTTCTGAATCCGGTGCCGGTGGGGGCTGTGGTTGGCTGTTATGCCCAGACACTCTCTGTGGGTACCAGCTCAATTCGCATTCTCATCGAAGCCTGGATTGATAATGATGCCGAAGGGGAGCGGTGCAAGGTCACCGAGGGTGAGTTTGTCTTTGTTGCTATTGATGATAACGGCAATACTAGAGAGGTGCCCACAGCGGGGTAAAGAGCGGCCATAAATCCGTCACTCAAACTTCAGCGCCGCAAAGATTTCTTCACGCAGTGCCGGCGCTTCATTGACCATATGGTGGCCGGCCTGCGGAATAAGATGCAGCGCCATATTGGGGAACTTGCGCTGCAGCAATTGCATATTGTGCTGCCAGTCCAGAGTGCTGTCCTGATCCCCCTGAATCACATTAATCGCAAACTGGTTCTCCGAGCAGCGTCCAATTTCCACCACCCATTCAGCCATTGCGGCAACCCAGGTTGCGGGCAATCTATGCTGCTGAAAAGGGTCCATATGGCGAACAAAGTCTAAGAATTCAGCATCCTGAGAATTTTTCCGAAACACTCTATTCATGGTCGGTCGAAAGGGTCGAGTCAACTTAAACAACCAGCGATCAAGCTTCCACAACCTCGGCTGTACCAGCGGTGCCAGCAGATTGAGGCTGGAAAAGGGGTAGTCTCGATTGTCGCCCTGCTGCAGAAGTTGCTTGAGCAAAATGCCACCGCCGGTGCTCTGGCCAATGCCCTGAAGGGGGGCAGGGCAGAGGTCAGCAGTGGCTTTAAGAACCTGATTGAGCTGCTCAACATACTCATCAAAGCTATCTATTGAGGCTGGCGCGCCGCTGGAGAGGCCGTGGCCAATCAAATCAAAACAGACCACCGTAAACTGACGGTCAAGTAACTGCCGAATAAGGTGGCCATAGAGGCCGGTGTGATCCAGATAGCCATGGACCACCACAGCCGTGGCCTTGGAATTCGACGGTTTCCAGAGCATCAAATGGCTCTGCCGATCACCGCAGATAAGCTTGCCGGCGAGTACTTGCACTGTGTCGCTGGGCTCTGGCAGTGAATAAAAGTCCAGGTAGTTTTTCAGCCTTGGGTTTGCTGCCGGGTCGGCTATCGCCTCGGGGCCAAACGCTGGCAGTGTTTCAGCAAGACGTCTAATCTGTTGCTGGGCGAGACTTAAATCTGTCTGCTGCATGGGCTTACTCGCAGGTTATGGACGGCTGTTTTCACAATTGTTGCTCGGGCATCTTGTCACAATAAAAACGAATTACAAGATCGCTGATATCACCAATCGGTTGTTAATTGCTGGACACAAAAAAGCCCCACAGTTTCCTGTAGGGCTTTCGATTACTGCGCTTGTGGTGTTATTCGTCGGTCGACAGTGACACGTCGTAGACGCCGGCTTCCCGCGCCTGATCTGAGATCAGTACAAACATCTCTGTCTTAGACTTCGGGTGAGCACTTACAATCACCTTGGCTTCCGGCTTCTCAGCGTGCATGCGCTCTACGTTTGCTCGAACAGCGCGCACATCGATGCGGCGTCCTTCAAAAGTGAGCTCATTGCTCTCAGACACCCGAAACACAATATTGGTGTTTTCAGTCTCTGGTGGCGGCTCGTCAGAGGTCGGCGGGCGATTCACGTCCAAACCAGACTCGTTGACAAACGATGCCGTTACAATAAAGAAAATAAGCATAATAAATACGACGTCCAACATTGGCGTCATATCAATCGCTGACTCATCCTCTTCCTTACGTCTTCTTCCTAGAGCCATCTAAAGTAACCCTTCTGAATTTCTGATGTTAATTGAGACGCGCATTCTACTGATTTCTGTCAGAATTGCTAGCGCCACTACCCCTGCGTGTCAAAGCGGTTTACTCTGCTCCTAGTAGACAGGCTAAGTTTGCCAGAAATAAGGCAATTTAGGAAAACATCATTACACTCATTGCTTAATAATTGGGAAATAAATGCCTGAATTACCCGAAGTAGAGACTACCCTTCGTGGGGTAGGTCCGCATATTGTAGGTCAATTTATTGACAATCTCACGATTCACAATGGTTCATTGCGCTGGCCTGTGACCCAGGGCATCTCTGAGATCACTCGGGGGCAGCAGGTTGTGGCCATCCGTCGCCGAGCCAAATATCTGTTGGTGGAGCTCGAGCGCGGCACCATGATGATCCATCTGGGCATGAGCGGCAGCCTGCGATTGGTGGACCGAGCGGCGCCGCGGCGCAAGCACGACCATATTGAAATGCTGATGACCAATGGTGTCTGTCTGCGCTATCACGATCCCCGTCGCTTTGGCGCCTGGCTCTGGTCAGACAGTGGTTACCCGCAGTTAGATCATCTGGGTCCAGAACCTCTAACGAATGACTTTACCGGTCAGCGTCTATTTGAACTGTCGCGCAAGCGCAAGATGGCGGTGAAGCCTTTTATTATGGATAACCGAACGGTGGTCGGGGTGGGCAATATCTATGCCTCTGAAGCATTGTTTCGCGGTGGCATTCGGCCTGACAGAAGTGCCGGTCGCGTGTCTCTAAAGCGCTATGAGGAACTGGCGGTGCATATTAAGGAGGTGTTAGCCAGTGCCATTACTCAGGGCGGCACCACATTGCGGGATTTTGTCAATGGTAACGGCGAGCCAGGATACTTTCAGCAGACACTGATGGTCTATGGTCGCGGCGGCCAGCCCTGTGTTACCTGCGCCAAGCCCTTAAAGGATATTCGCCTTGGTCAGCGCAGCTCAGTGTTCTGTCCGGCCTGTCAGCGCTGAGCAAGAAGTTATCAGGGGCTTAGGTTTTACTGGGAGCGCCGATTAAGCATTCTTATTGAATTTTTGCGCCATAGCTTCAACCACATTGGCAGGGGCAAACTTTGACACATCACCGTCGAGGGAGGAGATCTCGCGCACCAGTGAGGAGGAGATATAAGATAGGTGCTCCGCCGGTGTCAGAAATACACTTTCAATATTGGGTGACAGAGCGCGGTTCATATTGGCCAGCTGAAATTCATATTCGAAATCAGACACCGCACGCAGTCCACGCATAATCGCGTCAGCCTTACAGTCTTTAACAAAATTAACCAGCAGATAATCAAATCCAAGAATCTCAATATTCGGCACGTGGGCCAGTGCATCTGTGGCTAGCTGAATGCGTTCTTCGAGGCTAAACAGTGGGCCTTTGCGTTGGCTGGTGGCGATACCGACAATAATTTTGTCGAACATTCGCGACGCTCTTTCGACTAAATCGATGTGGCCGTTGGTAATTGGATCAAAGGTGCCGGGGTAGACTATTGTCGTCATTCACTGGTTCCGCCATGTTGGAATGCGCGCATACTACTCAAATATGGCCGCGAGCTCAAATGCGCGAGTAAAGCAGATAGTTTACCCCGCCAGCGGCTTTGCTTCTTTCGATGCGCCAATTGGCTGGTGGAGCGAAACTATTGTACCGCGCCGAGAGCTCGCAGTAGATCAAACTGTCCGCCGTTAGCCACTGGTTTTTTTCCAGCAGGGCGCAGGTTTCGGTGAGCAGATTGAGATCGAAGGGTGGGTCGACAAAGACAATATCAAAGGGTTTATCTGGGCTGTTGTGCAGGTAGGCCACGGTGTCAGCTCGATGCAGGGTCAATTCCGCGGCATCGAACAATGTTTTGTTCTCGGCGAGTGCCGCCAGTGCTGTGGGGTTTTGCTCAAGGGCTAAACAGTCGGCGGCACCGCGAGACAGCGCTTCAAAGCAGAGTGCACCGGAGCCGCTAAATAGGTCGAGGCAGTTGGCGCCAACTAGATTGGGTGCCAGCCAGTTAAACAGCGTTTCGCGAATACGGTCGCCGGTGGGGCGCAGGCCGTCTACACTGGGAAAGGTTAGTACGCGGCTGCGCCATTTGCCGGCGATAATGCGAACCCGTTGTCTGACAGTCAAAAGCCACTCCTTTTAGTGACATTTAATCACCCTAAATCAATTGAGATGGTAGGATACACCAGAATATAACCACAGTTAGAAATGAACCTACATGGACGCTAATTCAACTCAGCCCCCAGAGCCGGAAAAGAAGAAGCGCAGCTTTCTCGATCGCTTTAAGCGTGACAAGGCTGAGCCTTCAATTTCGTCTGCTAATTCGCCTCCTGCCGTTGATTCTTCTTCTGTAGAAAAGCCTGTCGCGCCTGAGTCGAATAGTTTGTTTGGTAAGATGCAGCGTGCGTTGTCGCGCACCAGTCGGGGCCTTGGAGATTTGTTTCTCGGCGCCAAAGTTATCGATGACGACCTCTTTGAAGAACTCGAAACATTGCTGCTGATGGCCGATGTGGGTGTCGAGGCGACCACCAAAATTATTGCTCAGCTCACTGAACAGTCCAATAGAGCCATGCTCAAAGATGGCGCGGCATTACAAAATGCTCTGCGCGAGATTTTGATTGCCCGGTTGGCTCCCTGCGAACAGTCCCTCAACACTGCCAATGCCGAAGGCCCCTTTGTGATGTTAGTGGTGGGCGTTAACGGTGTTGGCAAGACCACTACGATTGGCAAGGTGGCGCGACAGTTGCAGCAACAGGGTCAATCAGTGATGTTAGCGGCAGGGGATACCTTTAGAGCGGCTGCGGTAGAACAGCTGCAAGTCTGGGGCGAGCGCAATCAAATTCCGGTGGTGGCCCAGCATATGGGTGCCGACAGTGCCTCGGTGGTCTTCGATGCCATTGAGTCCGCGAGAGCGAAAAACGTCGATGTAATTATTGCCGACACCGCTGGGCGCCTACATAATAAAAGCAATTTGATGGAAGAGCTGAAAAAAGTTCGCCGAGTGGCCGCCAAGCTCGATGCCGCTGCTCCCCATGAGGTGTTATTGGTCTTAGATGCTGGCACCGGCCAGAATGCCGTGGCTCAGATGACCGAATTTCACGCCACAGCTGGGGTTACAGGTATTGCTCTAACCAAGCTCGATGGCACCGCCAAAGGGGGCGTTATCTTTGCCTTGGCGGAAAAGTTCTCTGTGCCGATTCGCTATATAGGGGTAGGTGAAGGGGTCGATGATCTGCAACCCTTTGAGGCGGAAGAGTTTGTTGCCGCGTTACTGGGCTCGGGCGAATAATATGTCGATGATCCGTTTTGATAATCTCAGCAAGCGCTACGAGAGTGGCTACGAAGCCTTGCGCAGCGTGAGCTTTGAAATGGATGCTGGGGAGATGGCCTTTCTGACCGGCCACTCCGGTGCCGGCAAAAGCACCCTATTAAAATTATTGATGCTGATCGAACGACCGACCTCGGGCAACCTGCTGATTAATGGCAAAAACCTAAACCGTCTGCCAGACGCCAAGGTGCCTTTTTATCGCCGTCAGCTGGGTGTGGTATTCCAGAATCACCAGCTGCTATTTGATCGCTCAGTCTATGAAAATGTCGCCCTGCCGCTGCAGGTAGCCGGCTATTCCCACGGCGATATCGGCCGCCGAGTGCGCGCCGCCCTCGACAGTGTCGGGCTGCTCGATAGAGAAAAACATAATCCCATCGCCCTATCCGGGGGTGAACAACAGCGGGTGGGTATCGCCCGCGCCGTGGTGCATAAGCCGAAAATTCTTCTTGCCGACGAGCCCACAGGAAACTTGGATCCCCAGCTCTCCGCTGAAATTATGGCGCTGTTTAAGCGTTTTCAAGATGTTGGTGTCACCGTGTTGGTGGCCACTCACGACATCGATCTGATCAACCGTATGAATATGCGTATTATGCGACTCAATCAGGGTGAGATGGAGCAGGATGGAGTCCGTTATGGCGGCTACTAACAGCAAGTCCCGGGACGGCGCTCGGCGCGGCGCTCGCGGTCAGGTGCTAAGTCGTCTCGACCGCTGGCGCAGCTATCGACAGCACCATAGTTCGACACTAAAAAGCAGTGCCATAAAAATACTTCGCGAACCTTTGCAGTCGCTGCTGACAATTCTGGTTATTGCCATCGCATTGACACTGCCGACAGCGCTTTATCTCAGCGTGGAAAATATTCGTCAGCTCAGTGGCGGCGTTGAGGCCTCGGCTCAAATCAGCGTGTTTGTCAAAAAAGGCGCTCGTGAATCTGCCCTCGACGCTCTGGGTGAAAAGCTCGATGGCCTCTCTGGTGTCGCCTCGGTGAGCTATATCTCCGCTCAGGCTGCAGTGGATGAATTCGAAGCCCTGTCCGGTTTCGGTTCAGCACTGCAATATCTCGATGAAAATCCGCTGCCGGATTCCTTTTTGGTACAGCCACTGCTAGTCAGTGACGCCGCCCGTTTAGTCGCTGAAATTCGCCAGTTAAACCTAGTCGATGATGTGCAGCTGGATCTGGCATGGTTACAGCGCCTGGATGCACTCTTGGATATGGGCCGCAAGCTGGTTCTGGCCCTCGGCGCGGCACTGGGACTCGGTGTGATTTTAGTGGTGGGCAATACTATTCGATTGGCGATTCAGAGTCGCCGGGATGAAATTACCGTGGTTAAGCTGGTTGGAGGCACCGACGCCTATGTGCGCAGACCCTTTTTGTACAGCGGCTTGTTGTTCGGGATGTTTGGCGCCCTGGTGGCTGCGATCTTGTTGACGGCACTGGGATTTTGGCTGGCCGGACCTGTGGATAAGCTAGCACTGCTATACCAGAGTCAGTTTAGTATCACTGGCCTCGGCGTTGGCGGTGTTATCACTCTTTTGCTGATTGGTGGCACTATTGGCCTGATTGGCGCCTGGCTCGCGGTTGGCCAACATCTGCGCAATATCAAGCCGCGCTGAAAAACTGCGAAATAGCGTCTAAACTACTCTCTACTGGCCGCCTTTAAAGGCTAGGAATGAGCAATTAAAAAATGCTAGAATAATCGACCCACGAAGAGAAATAGTCAGTTATGAGTAAAGCCCTTCAAACAATGGAGTGGATGGCCCCCGGCGGCAACCTGAATGCATACATTCAGGGAACGTCAACCGTGCCCATTCTGACCCTTGATGAAGAGCGTGCACTCGGTGAGTCACTCTATTATCAAGAAGATCTCGACGCTGCTCGACGCATGGTTATGGCGCATCTGCGCTTTGTTGTGCATATAGCGCGCTCTTACAATGGCTACGGTCTGCCACTGGCGGATCTGATTCAGGAAGGCAATGTCGGCCTGATGAAAGCAGTGCGACGTTTTAATCCCGAAAAGGGTGTGCGTCTGGTGTCCTTCGCCGTGCATTGGATCAAAGCTGAGATTCACGAATTTATTCTGCGCAACTGGCGTATCGTTAAAATTGCCACCACCAAGGCTCAGCGCAAGTTGTTCTTCAATCTGCGCAGCGCCAAAAAGCAGCTACAGTGGTTATCTGCCGATGAAGCCAAGGCCGTCGCCGACGACCTGGGTGTTCAGGTTAAAGATGTGATGGAAATGGAAATGCGTCTCACCTCTCGGGACCCGGCATTTGATGCTCCCGCCGGCGACGACGATGGCAGCGCCAGCTTCCAAGCGCCGGTGTACTTTCTTGAAGATAAGAGCATGGACCCTGCCCAGCTCGCCGAAAACGACGATTGGGAAGTGGACAACAGCACTCGCCTGGTCGCCGCAGTCAAAGATCTCGATGACCGCAGCCGCGACATTATTCAGCGCCGCTGGTTAAATGATGCCAAGGCAACCCTGCATGAACTGGCTGCCGAATACGGCGTCTCTGCAGAGCGCATTCGCCAGCTCGAGAAAAACGCGATGAAGAAAGTTCGCGGATTAATGGAAGCCTAATTTCATCTTTTAAGAGACCAAGAGCCGCTTAGAGCGGCTTTTTTATTGCTATGGATAAACTACTCTGGATTCGACTCACGGCTCTCAGCGGCGCCATCGCTGTGATGTTGGGCGCCTTTGCGGCACACAGCATGAAAGATTCACTGACCCCGCAAATGCTCGATATCTACCAAACCGGCGTGCTCTATCAGTTTATCCACACTCTGGCTCTGCTCGGCGCGATTAACCTGCCCTTAAAGGAGCGCTCTCTGCACTGGGCAGCACGCTGCTTTATGCTCGGCATTGTGCTGTTCTGCGGCTCCCTGTATCTGGTCGCAGTCACGGGCATCAGTGTTATTGGCATTATCACACCCATAGGCGGCAGCGCATTTATCGTCGGCTGGTTATTACTCTTTACCGCAGGCAATGCCGAGGATTAATGGACATTAATAACGACGACCTTCAGGGCCAGCCTGGCGCTGAGCTTAAACCCGAGACTAGTCCAGAGGACGACTCTGCGCGCACCTCGGACTTCAGACCCGAGTATCGCAAGAAAGCGATCCGCAGTTACGTGCTGCGCGCCGGTCGCATGACCGAGGGGCAGCGCAATGCCTTCAGTAGCGGTTGGGATGTCTATGGTTTAAAGCTGGATGATGGCCCGATTGATGCCGAGGTGATTTTTGGCCGCAAGGCACCCTTAGTGGTGGAGATTGGTTTTGGTATGGGCGACTCTCTGCTGCAGATGGCCAGTGCCGCCCCTGAGCAAGATTTTATTGGCATCGAAGTGCATCCCCCCGGTGTCGGTCGCTTGATTGCCAGCGCCGAAGAACAGCAGATCAAAAACCTGCGTGTCTATCTGGCCGACGCCAAAGATGTGCTCAATGAATGTATTCCCAGTGCTAGCCTCCATCGTTTGCAGCTCTATTTTCCCGATCCCTGGCACAAGAAAAAGCACAATAAGCGCCGTATTGTGCAGCCGCAATTTGTCCAGCTGATTCGCGATAAGCTTGAGATTGGCGGTGTTCTGCATATGGCCACCGACTGGCAGCACTATGCCGAGCAGATGCTCGACGTGCTTGAAGTGGCTCCCGGCTTTAAAAACACTGTGGGCGAACAGCAGTATTCACCGCGCCCTGATTATCGACCCCTAACGAAGTTTGAGAAGCGCGGTGAGCGCCTTGGGCACGGTGTTTGGGATCTGCTGTACCAAAAGCAAGACTAGCTCAATTGGTTGCAAGGGCTATTGATAGAGTTGCTTGCAGCGCCCTTGATTGGTATCGATAAGTAATTCGATGGAAGTCAGAAACTAAACTAAACTTGAGCCACGACATTATTTCAGCCGTACTTTCTAGACCTAATCCACTGTTACCAAAAAAGAAGGCAAGCCAACATGAAAAAAATCTTACCCATCGCACTACTGTTTGTTATCGCAGCCTGTGATTCTCAGAGTTCAGGTACCTCTACCGAGGTGGCAACTGCTGCCAGCCTGGACAGCCACAGCCAGCGCATCAGCTATTTGATGGGTATGGACAACGGCAAAAACATTCGGGGTATTGGTCTAGAGATTGACCCCGAAGCCTTTAACCAGGGTTTCACCGACGGCCTCGATGAGAAGCCGCCAGCATTGACCGAAGAGCAGATCGCCGAAACCATTAAGCGTTTTGAAACTGAGATGACCGCCAAACGCGATCAAATGCAACAGGCAGAGCAGCAAGCAACCGCCATGCAGTCTGAAGGCAATATTAAAGAGGGCGCTGATTTTCTCGCCGCCAATGGCGTTAAAGAAGGCGTGACCACAACTGACAGCGGTTTGCAGTATAAGGTGATCACCGCCGGTACGGGTGCGATTCCCACTGCTGCTAGCACCGTCGAAGTTCACTATGCCGGTCGCCTGTTAGATGGCACTGAATTCGACAGCTCGGTTAAGCGCGGCGTGCCAGCACAGTTTGGTGTCACTCAGGTGATTCCCGGCTGGACTGAAGCTCTACAGCTGATGCCTGAAGGCTCGAAGTGGGAACTCTATATTCCTGCCGAGTTGGCATATGGTCCGGGCGGCGCTGGCCCCATAGGTCCAAACTCAGTATTGGTTTTTGAAGTGGAACTGTTGAACGCTAATATTGATGGCTAAAATGCGCTATTAGAGCCAGCGGGTAAAAAACCAGCCACAGCAGAAACAAAAAAGCCCCGATTTATCGGGGCTTTTTTTATGCCTTTCGTGGGACTCATTTAGGCCGGCGATTATGCCGTTGTTGAACTACTCTTTTGCAGCTGCGCGAGGTGTGCATTGTGCAGCACTTCAATCATCTTATCTTCAGATTCAAAACGCTGTTCGAGTGCTTCGCCAACAATCGACAGATCCTTAGACAGCGCGTCGAGATCATCTGTCTCAAGGTACTTGTCATTAAAATCCAACACCGCTTCGGTGGAGGGTTGAATCTTGTCCACAAGATCGGCGCCCGCCTTTAAGCCAGCACTGTCGCTAAAGGCTTTCGCCTCTTTAGCCAACTGCTCATAGACTTCAAAGTGACCGACTGAGACATAGTCCACCATCACTTCGCAAAAACTCTTGAGCTTGTCTCCATGACTGCGATTGGCACTATCGAAGTCATGAATTTCAATCAGGTCACAGTACTTAACCAGCAGCTCGCGGCGCTCTTCCAACCAGCGATCGACGATGTCACTGACACCGCCCCAATGTTCTTTTAATGTTGTTAGATCTTTCAACATGCCTTGTTAACCTCATCACTCCCTAATGGACTGACAGTTTACTTTGTTTTATACCGAATAATAAATACTCATACGATAAATACTCACATAATAAAAAGCCCAATTGAGGCTGGCAGAATAATCGCCGTCAAGATGCCATTTATGCCCATTCCCAAGGTGGCAAAGGCTCCGCACCTTGGGCTGGCTTCAAAAGCCTTGGCAGTGCCTATAGCATGGGCGGTCACCCCGAGAATAAGCCCTTGCCAGCGCTCATCCTCGAGCTGGGTAACACGGAATAGGGTCTTCGCGAGCACAATGCCGGCCAGTCCGGTGACCATGGTCGCCACCGCTAGCAGGCCGGTGAGCCCGCCAATCTGCTGCACAATACTCAGGGCAATCGGTGAGGTCACCGACTTAGCCGCCAGTGACAGCAGGATAATATCGCTGAGGCCAAACAGCTTAACCAACAGCAGCGCACTGAGGGTGGCGAACAGGCCGCCGAATAACAGCGCTGCGGTGAGCGGTTTTAGCAGTGCCGGAAGCTGACGCAATTGCTGTGAAAGTGGCACGGCTAGGGCGACAGTTGCTGGCCCTAACAGCCAGTTTAAAATGCCGTTGCCGGCATCATAGGCGGCGAAATCCAGATCAATTATTTGCATGGCAAAATAGATCAGCGGCGTGGCGATCATTAAAGGGTGCAGCAGCGAGGCTCGGCCGGAGCGATTATAGATCCACCAGCCGATGGCAAAGCCCGCCAGGGTCAGCAGCACTGGCCAGGAGGTGGCGCTGATCAGCTGCCACTGCTGGGCAATAATGTCACTCATCTGAGCCGTCCAGCGCTTTGATGACCAGTGTCATAAACCATTGAGCCAGCACTGTGGAGAGGATAAGCACAGCCAAAATCTGCGGTAATTGATCGAGTATTTCTGGCCCGAGAAAGAACGCTCCGGTGGTGACCGGAACAAATAGCAGTGCGATATAGCGGATAAGCTGGCTGCTAGCTGTTTCCAGCCAAGGCAGCAGAGATTTATTGAAACTGAGGACGATCAGTAAAAGAATCATTCCCAGCAGCTGGCCGGGAATATTCAGCGCTAGCAACTTAACCGCCGATTCTCCGAGCCACTGAAAAGTCACCAGAATCAACAGGCCTACAAGGAGCCTGTTCATTTTCGCAGCAGTTGGAAAAGCGCCACTCCCGCTAAACCCATAAAGCTCACCAACACCCAGCCGGGCATGCTGATACCGAGCAGTTGCCACTGCACTTCCGCGCAGTTGCCGTCACCGCGCAGCAGCATGCTGATCGCCTCGGAGGCTGAGAAGGCATCAAACAAATAGTCTACTGGCGGCCCGCAAGCGGGAACCTGATCTTCCGGAAGGCCCTGAAGCCAGAGCTGTTTAACCGAGAAAAAGCTGCCGCCAAAAGCTGCCAGGGCTGCCAGTGCAGCATAAATTTTCTGGCCCTTAGGGGCTGGGTTATGTAATCCGGCCAGCAGAAAAATCACCCCCACCGCGATCACAAACACACGCTGGGTGATACACAGATAGCAGGGCTCAAGGCCGAGATGATTCTGAAAGTAGACGATAGCAATGGCGATAAGCCCGCCACAGGCCGCCGCCACAGATAGGCTGATAATACGATTGCTTGGCAGATTCACAGTTTGCTCCCTGATGACAGGTCGGCTAAAAATTAACAGGTTACGGGACTTTCGAGCTCTCGATTAGAAAAGTACTCGGCTAAAAATTCATCGAAAGAGAGACTGTCCGCGGCTTCAATCTGTTGCTGCTTGAGCTGTGACTCGGCGGCCAGGCAGCGATATTTTTCCACCGCCTCTGAGCTCAGCTGTTTGCTGCGAAAATAGTCGCGATGCTCCTGAGCCTTGCGCATTGCCATGCAATAGTAGGTCTCGTTATTTTCGGTCATTTCGGCTAACAGTTGGGCCGCGGGGGTCAAGCTACTGTCATGCAGGCGCGCCTCCATGGCTGCTGCCACAGCGCTGTATTCGGCTCTGTACTCGAGTGTGCCGTTGGCCTGGTCGAGCAACTCGGCAACCGGCTGTAGTTCGGCCATGAGTGACAGACCCCAGTCCACCAGATTACGCTCTTTGTCCCCGTCCACCAGTTGTAGGTCAGGATCCCGGCCGCGCTCCACCGTGCGACGCTGATTTTCAGTAATTTGATGATACTCGACACTGTTGGTGGGGGGGCTCTCTTTAAGCAGGCAAAAAAGTAAAAAAGTATCCAAAAACTGGCTGGTTTGTTTGTCGATACCGTTGGGTAGCAGCGGGTTTAAATCGACACAGCGCACTTCGATATATTCGACACCATGGATTTCTAACGCCTCTAGGGGCGTCTCACCCGCAGCGGCGGTTCGCTTAGGTCGAATCGGGCTATAGAACTCATTTTCAATCTGCAGCAGGTTAGTTGTCAGCTGCTGATAATTGCCCTGAGCATCTTTTAAACCGATCTCTTCGTAGGGCTGGTAAGGGGTTTCCAGAGCACTTTTAAGGGTGCGGCTGTATTGGCCAATATCGTTATAGCAGATTACCAGCGAGCTCTGAGCATCACTCTGATAACCGAGGTTACCCATGCGCAGTGACGTGGCATAGGGCAGGTGGAGGCTGTGACTGTCTGTACCCAGGGGCACCAGATCGTGCTCGCGGCCGCGAACAAAACTGGCGCAGACAGCCGGTGCGGCACCCAACAGATACAGCAGCAGCCAAAAGTAGCGCCTGAAATTGCGGATCAGGGCAAAATAACCATCGGTCTTAAAGTCTTTTAGAGACTGCGGGCTGTTTTCCTGGCTATGCAACTGTTGCCAGAGTTCTTCGGGCACTGAAAAGTTGTAGTGAATTCCGGCAATGGTCTGCATCAGACGGCCGTAGCGATGACCGAGGCCGAGACGGTAGACGGTTTTCATCTTCCCGTTATTGGAGCTGCCATATTGGCCCACTGGAATGCTGCTATCGTCACCCAGCTGGCAGGGCATGCTGCTAACCCAGAGCAGCTCTTGGTCTATATGTTGATAGGTGTAACTATGGATCTCTTCAAGCTCATTGAGTACCTCATCAATCGAGGCCGAGGGTGCGGTGATAAATTCCAGCAGCGCTTCAGAGTAGTCGGTGGTGATCGACGGATGTGTCATGGCACTGCCCAACGCCGAGGGGTGTGGGGTAGCCGCCATACGACCGGAAGCCTCCACTCTGAGACTCTCTTTTTCGATACCGCGGACAATATTCTTCAGTGCCGAGAGATTATTCCCATGGGCCAGTGCTGTAAGACGAGTTTGAAGTAACAAGCATATGCTCCTAGTTAGGCGGCGCTAACTTGAACTGTATCGGGCGCCGCGTTGGATGCTATAACTGTAGCATCCGTTAGACGTGCCGGTCGGCCCTTCTTGTCGGCGTCGCATTCAATAATTTGGGCGCGCAAATTGATATCTTTGGCGTTTAATTCAATCAACTGATTGAGCGCTATATCGCGATGCGGAGCACTGAAAAGCAGGTTGGCATTAGCGCCGTCAAGCCAGCTAAGATCTTTACCTAGTAGACTTCCATCATGACTTTTTATTATGAAAATTTTCATGCCAAATCCGTGACAGTTAGAATAATTTGCGCCACAGTGTACCGTATGTAGCTAAAGGATAAAAAGGCAAAACTATGAATAAAACCGCACTTGTTCCCATCGCTGAGGGCAGCGAAGAAATTGAGCTAGTAACCATCGTTGACCTGTTGCGCAGAGCCGGCGTCGAGGTCACAGTGGCGAGCGCTAACCGCCAACAGAAACTGCAGATTACAGCCTCCAGAGGAATGAAAATCACCGCCGATATGATGTTAGATGACTGCGCCAACAATCATTATGATTTGATCGCGGTACCCGGCGGACTGCCCGGGTCGGAACACCTCGCCGAACATCCGATACTGGATCTTATGCTGCGCGATCAAGCGGCGCAGGGAAAACTGTTCGGGGCAATCTGCGCGGCACCCGCTCTAGTGTTGGGCTCGAAAGGATTGTTGTTGGATAAAACCGCAACCTGCTACCCAAGCTTTCAGCAAGCATTGGAAGCCAACGAAGTGGACAGTGCCGCGCGGGTGGTTGTGGATGGCAACTGCATCACCAGTCAGGGACCTGGCACGGCACTGGACTTTGCCCTTGAGCTGGTGGAACAGCTCTGCGGCTTGGTCAAGCGTGAAGAAGTGGGCGCGCCTATGGTACTGACGACCACGCCCACCGCCTATTACTAAGCTCTTTATTACAAAGCTTTGTATTTCCAAGTTCTCTAATACTAAGGTCT
>CAXAFJ010000044.1:0-17154 GCA_963968025.1 uncultured Pseudomonadales bacterium
ACGGAATCCAAAGCGACTATTCCAGCTATTATTCCAGCTATTATTCCAGCTATTAGTCAGCACCATAGGTCCATACCAAGAATTTGCACACCGAATCCCAAGGCTAGAATGCAGCCTATATTTGCTTGCAGGATTCTCTTATCACCAGAGCGCAGGGAATCATTACCCGCTGAAAAGCAGGCGCTTTGCCATCAATATTTTTCAGCAAAAGTTTTGCTGCGGCCATGCCAATTTTGTGTGGATCCTGTTTAACAACCGTAATCGGCACCTTAAAAAACTCAGCCATAGGGAGGTCATCAAAGCCCAGCAGGGAAACATCTTCGGGAATCGAGATATGGGTCTGGTTTAGCTGGGTCAACAGCTCAGTGGTAATGGCTAAGTGTTGGGTGAAAAATACGGTCGCAGCATTGTCTGCTTGGAGAATGCTCTGGGGCGATTGCTGGAAACCGGTTTCGCGCTGCCAATAGAGAATGGTTTGCTCCTGTAGTGGAATACCATTCTTGGCTAATGCGTCGATAAAACCCTGGTAGCGCTCATGGCGTGATTTCACATCGCTAAAATCTTGGGTCACAAAACAAATTCGTTTATGCCCGAGCTGAATTAAGTATTCGGTCGCGTCAAAGGCAGCCTGCCTATAGTCAGACAGGATAATATTTTTCTCCGTATCATCGTGCTCAATCTGAAACTCTACAACCGGCAGCCCCCGCTTTACCTGTTCTGCAATAAGGTGGGCATTCTGTCCCGTTGAGGTGACAATCAGGCCGTCGATGCGAAGCTGGCTTAGGGCCTGCAGGGAACGGGCTTCGACCTCGGCATCAAAGTCGGTGTTGTAGATCAGAACGTTGTACTCGCTGGTTTTACAGAAGTCATCTATGCCCCTGATAGCCTGACTGGAATAAAAGCCGGTTATGTCTCTGACGATAACGCCGATAGTTTTGGTTTTGTTGGTTTTCAGACTGCGCGCAATCGGATTCGGAGCATAATTCAACTCTTTAACGGCGGCCTCGACACGCTCTTTAGTGGCCTTCGACATATAGTCGAATCTACCGTTCAAATATTGAGAAACGGTGCTCTTTGATACCTTGGCGCGTTTGGCAACATCAATTAACTTTATCTTTTCCATGGAAGGCCTTGGGTCTCGTAACTCATTGCTAGGGGCAATTTTGACGTACTGAACAGCTGTGATATTGTAGTGAACTAAATCGGTTTAGTAAATCGATCCAATGTCCATATTAAAAAGAGACATAGATTGAAAATCAAACAGATCAAAGTCTTTATCTGCAGTCCCGGCAGAAACTTCGTCACGGTCAAAGTGATTACAGACTCCGGCCTATACGGCATCGGGGATGCAACAGTGAACGGTCGTGAAATGGCTGTTGTCACCTACCTCGAAGAGCATCTCGTGCCCTGCCTTATCGGCAGGAGTGCCCATGATATAGAAGATATTTGGCAGTATCTGTACAAAGGCGTGTACTGGCGAAAAGGGGCCATTAACATGGCTGCTATAGCCGCTATTGATATGGCTCTCTGGGATATCAAAGGGAAAGTTGCCGGATTGCCGGTCTATCAATTACTGGGTGGGAGAAGCCGGCGCGGTGTAACCCTGTACGCTCACGCCAATGGTGGGACTATAGAGGCTACCCTGGATATGGCTGAAGAGCATATTAAACAGGGATTTAAGGCGATTCGATTACAATCCGCGGTTGCTGATTTAAAAGTGACCTACGGCGTGCTCGGCGACAAAAAGGACTACTACGAGCTACAGGGCAATAGACCGTTGCCGCCAGAAGAAGACTGGTCGACTCATAAGTACTTCAATATGGTTGAGGACCTGTTTCGGCAAGCCCGAGAGCGCTTTGGCAACGACGTCCAGCTATTGCATGACGTGCATAGTCGGTTAACGCCAATCGAATCCGCGCGACTGGGTAAGCTGCTGGAGAAATACAATTTGCTGTTTTTGGAAGACGCATCAATGGCGGAGAACCAAGACAGCTACAGGGTAATTCGACAGCACACCACAACCCCACTGGCTATTGGCGAGACCTACAATACTATCTGGGATTGCAAAGACCTTATTCAAAACCAGCTGATTGATTACATACGCGTTGCCGCCACTCATGCTGGCGGTATCACGGCGCTCAGACGAATTACCGACTTCGCCAGTATCTATAACGTCAAAACAGCACCTCATGGTGCCCCTGATCTCTCCCCTATTTGTTTTGCAGCCCATATGCACCTGAATACCTGGGCGCCGAATTTTGGCATTCAGGAATTTGTCGGCTTAGGCAATGAACAGATCAGACAGGTATTTCAGCAGGACATTCAGATCAAAGATGGCATGGCGCATCTGAGCAACGCGCCCGGGCTTGGTATCGAGTTTGATGAGTCCGCCGCGAAACAATACCTCTACAGACGCTCCTATCTTCCCGTTAGTCGTCTGGAAGATGGAACTGTATGGAACTGGTGACCTGATGATCGGATTAAATGGCAGCCTCAACTCAATTAATGACCTCAGACTATAAATATGAATAAAAAAATAAAAGTCCTTATCTGCGGAACCGGATTTGCTGGCCAGGGACATGCAGAAGCCTTTAGATACGTTGATGCCGAGGTTGTTGGCATTGTCGGCAGAACCAAGAGCGTCGTACAACAGGTAGCCACAGAGCTGGCCATTCCCTATGCCGGCACCGACTGGCAACAGGCGCTTATTGATTGCCAGCCCGATGTGGTGTCCATCGCCACACCCGGCGGTGCCCATGTAGAACCGATCAAACAGGCGATTGAATTTGGCTGTCACGTATTTTGCGACAAGCCATTAACGGAATCGGGCGAAACCGCCAAACAGCTCTACCAGCTATCCCTCGATAAAGGGGTAAAAACCGCCTTTGCCGCCAGTTTTAGATATATGCCGGAAGTGATGCATGCAAAAAAACTGGTTGCGGCAGGTGTGATTGGCGAGCCTTTGGACGTCGAATGTATTTCTCACTTTAATTTAGAACGCGATATTCCCTTTGGCTGGTCCCATAGAGCGGAACAGGGTGGTGGTCGGCTCAATAATAACTTTACCCACAAGCTTTCCATTGTCACCTCAGTGCTCGGTGAGAAAATTCTCTCGATTATGGGCGAGGTGCGCGACGATCTCGGCAAGGCGCCAATAGTAGAAGGCGTGCATAACTTTAAGACACGACGAGATTTTATTCCGAAAGACCTCAGCGATCCCTCATTGCAATGGGGTGAATCGAATGTCGAGTGGACCTATACCGTGCTGGCCCAGATAGACAGTGAATTGGCTAAAAAACCGGTGTCGGTGATGTTTAAACATGGCGGATTAAACCCTAGATTCAACGACGACCACATTGTGTTTTATGGCAGCAAAGGCGCTATCTATATCAAAGGCCACTATGGTTCTGGTCCTCTGTATTTGTACGGAGAAGACAAGCAATGGCAGGAAATCTCTCTGCCGGATGAAATTGCCGCCGACGTGCCAGATGTTGAAGGCGATACCGAGCGCAACTGGCGATACCTTATCCGCGAGTTGGTCAGAGATATTCAGGGACAGCCCGTTGCGCCCTATCAAACCTTTAAAGAAGGCAGTCAGTATCAGCAGCTTATTGACCTGATCCGTGAAAACGGCAATTGGACAGATGTCAGTCATCTGCAATAAAGAGATTACCCTATGTTCTATGAGTATTTAGTAATCGCGGGTTACTTCCTTCTGGTATTGGGGATCGGCTTTACCTTCAAAAACATGGCTAAAAAATCCACCAGCGATTACTTTCGCGGTGGCGGACGCATGCTCTGGTGGATGGTTGGCTCAACCGCTTTTATGATGCAATTTTCCGCCTGGACATTTACTGGTGCGGCGGGTAAAGCATTCACCGATGGATTTGCCGTTAGCCTGGTGTTTTTTGCCAATACCTTCGCCTACTTTTGCGGTTGGGCTTACTTTGCCCATCGCTTCCGACAGATGCGCGTAGATACCCCAACAGAGGCGATCAAGCGTCGATTTGGCCACCAGAATGAACTGTTTTTCTCCGTCGCCCTGATCCTGTTCAGCCTGATCAATGCCGGCATCTGACTCAATGCCCTGGGTATATTTGCCAGTGCGGTATTTGATGCAGACATGAGTATGACCATCATAATTACTGGGCTGACCATGGTCTTCGTGTCGGTAATTGCGGGGGCATGGGGCGTAGTGGCATCAGATTTTGTGCAAACCCTGGTGGTTGCCGTGGTCTCTATTGCCTGTGCCGTAGTTGCTCTGATCAAGGTCGGAGGCCCTGTTGCGCTGGTGACTAACTTTCCCTCGGGTTTTGTTCTGGGCCCGGATATGAACTGCGGCCTGCTGCTGGTCGGCACATTCGTATTCTTCCTGTGCAAACAGCTGATTACCATAATGAATCTCCATGATGCATTTCGATTTCTAACCGCCAAAGATTCCGTCAATGCCCGCAAAGCCGCGCTGTTGGCTATGGCGCTAATGGGCGTAGGTAGCATTATCTGGTTCATCCCCCCCTGGGCGTCGGCCATTCTCTATCCCGATGCGGCATCCGCCTACCCGGAAATAGGCAACAAGGCTGGCGATGCGATCTACCTTGTATTCGCACGTAATGCTATGCCGGTGGGCACGGTGGGATTATTGTTGGCCGGCCTATTTGCTGCCTCCATGTCATCCATGGATTCTGCGCTCAATAAAAACTCCGGTATCTTGGTGCGTAGCATCTATCAGCCTTATTTAGCCAAAAGAGGCAGGCAGATGATAAAAAACTCCTCAGACTGAGTATGTCACTCAGTTTATTTAGCGGCATTATTGTGATTATCACGGCCCTGTACTTTGGGTCTCTGCGGGAACTGAGTCTGTTTGATTTGATGATGTCAGTCTCGGCGATGATTCAGGTGCCCCTTCTAGTTCCCCTTATACTCGGCCTCTTTATCAAGAAAACACCGCAATGGGCGCCCTGGGTGACGGTACTGCTTGGACTATCTGTTTCCTGGTTTATGAAGGATGTGCTCACGCCACAGGTGTTTGCCAGCTGGATTGGCATAGAAGCCTTTACCCCCCGTGAAGCTGGAGATATGAGCCTGATACTGACACTGGCGGGCCATGTCTTTATCACCGGAGGTTTTTTCTGTTTGACCGGTCTGTTT
The DNA here is from genome assembly GCA_963968025.1 of uncultured Pseudomonadales bacterium. GTDB lineage: Bacteria > Pseudomonadota > Gammaproteobacteria > Pseudomonadales > Porticoccaceae > HTCC2207. The sequence continues at coordinate 5,149 of CAXAFJ010000044.1, forward strand.
TACAGGGAAGAAAAAGACAGCTTTGTAGCACAGAGAGAATATTTCTTTGCGGATCTTGAAACCCCAGTTATTGCCGATGACGACCAGGACCAATACGATCTCCAGCAACGCAATAAACTCGGCATGATGGTGATGATCATGGGTTTAGGCATGTTGTTGATGTCATTGATTCCAAATCTATTTTGGGGACGAATGGTCTTTGTCGCCTGTGCTCTGGTTATCTTTGGTATAGGATTTTTGTTAAAGCGAAGCACCAGAACCGGACTAGTTTCCCCCTGACCTGAGGAGAGATATATGCTGTTAAAAAAAGTGACGCTCATGTTTGCCCTGCTACTGGGGATTTCCACCAACGGCTTGGCCCAGGCCGAGCAGCTAGTAAAGCTCTCCCATGGTACTGATGAAACCGCCGGAGGTGATCCCGCATACATTATCAGCACAGCGACAGCGACCTATTATCTGGAAAAAACCGGTGGCGGTTTGTCGAGCATAATCGACAGGGACGGTGTCGACTGGCTGGGTTTTAAAAAACAAAAGGGTTCTGGTTGGAAGGGAGAATACAGGGGATTTCCCAACGCCATTCATCGTCAGGATGGCAGTTATTTTCATACCATGAATGCGGCAACCGACCCAGCTACATCCAAGGTAGAATTGGTTGCCGATGATCATATTCGCATTCTATTTAGGTCCAACAACGAACAGTGGCAGGGCCGCTGGGACTTCTACCCGGACCGCTGCGATTTCACCATGAGCCAGGTCAGTGAGGGCTATAAGTACTGGGTGCTCTACGAAGGTGTTCCCAATGGTGAAATCAACGAAACCGATTACTGGTTTGGCTCTATGGACGATAAGGTTCGTGATATTCACGAACCCTTTAGCGGCGACCTTCCCCACCCTGAGTGGATGGCTTTCGGCGATACCAAATCACCCAGAGTGCTCTATGTTCTGCAGCATGAAGACGACGATTACCTCGATGAATACTATATGAGGCCCTACATGACGGTATTTGGATTCGGTCGCAACGATGGCAACAAATACTTTGATACGCCTAAAACCTTTTCTATAGGTTTTATCGAGTCGACTCAGCATTCAGAGGTTGAACGGGTTATCAAAGCAATTCTGCCTTAGACCGCAGACGCTTCAGCCAAGACCTTATACGCGGCTATAACGGTCTCTGGCGCCTGCACCAACTCAACCAAGACCCCTTCCGCAGAGAGTGGAAACTCTTCATTGGAGACGGGATGAACAAAACACACATCATGCCCCGCCGCACCTTTGCGAATACCGCCAGGGGTAAAACGCAAACCCTGTTCAGTGAGCCAAACCACAGCTGAAGCCAGATCATCGACCCAGAGCCCGACATGATTCAGTGCCGGCTTATCCACCCGCGGACGTCTTTCCGTATCCAGGGGCTGCATCAGATCCACTTCCACGGCAAAGGCACCGGCACCCATCTCACAGATATCTTCATCGACATTTTCAGATTCACTGACAAAGGTGTCGCGATATTTAAGCCCCAATAAGTCGACCCAAAAGCCGCGTAACTTGGCTTTGCTGGCGCCGCCAACGGCGATCTGCTGAATACCTAAAATGGAAAATGGACGTGAACTGGACAAAATTTTCTCTCCGTAACTGATTAAAATATTAAGTTAGAATTTAAAATCTCAGAATTAAGAGCTCAGACTTAAAAGCTTAGATTCAAGAGCTTAGGTTCAAGAGCTTAGAATCAAGAGTTTAGACTCAAGAGCCAAACGCTTTTTTAAATTGGTCTAGAAATTTCGTCAACATATCCACCGGCAAATCATTGATTCCTGCCGCAGCCTCACGACCACCACCAGTGGGAAACTGCATACAGAGTGCCGCAGCACCCTTCTTGTTGTTCAGTGGTGCACGCACACTCACCAGATAATTGCCAGTGGGCTTAACGGTTAATACCGCATGACCGCGACCCGGATTGTCATTCGCCAACTGGTTGCTATAGACCCCGCTAACCCGACGAGCCCAGGGCTGATCAGGCAACACAAAGGCAGCAATGCCATCAGTCTCAAACAGCGCAACTGTCGACTCTGCCGCCTCAATATCCTGATGATAACCCTGTTCAAGCTTCTGAAAATTCGCAGTATTATCGACAATAAAATCAAATGGACTGCGGTACTGACTGAGCGTGCGATAGAGTTCATCCGGTGCAAAGTGCAACTCTTCGAGACTTGCACCGTAACCGTTGTAATTGATATAGATGCCGAGATTTTCCAGCAGCTCAGCCTTCTTGGCCGAGAGATGCAGATTCTTAAGCAACCCATTGGCTGTGTGCTTGAGATTGTCACCAAAGGTCCCAACCACAGCCCATTCTCGATAGGCACCACGGAGATAATGATTAATCAGCACCGATGTACAGACATCCGGGGCTTCATTGATCATCGACTTAAGCGCCGCAGAGGCCGGAACAGACCCGGCAAAATGGTGGTCCACATAGAACACCTGAGCACCCACATCCAGCGCCCGATTTAAGCCTTCGCGGTTTTTATCCAGAGAGATATCCAACACCGTAATGCGATCGTCAGCAGCGGGATAAACACGGTTCAAAAGATCAATTTCACGTTTTACACCGGTGACTAATTGGGCATCCCGCGGCTCGGCAAAGCGCAGCTGTAGCAGTGCGCAGATACCATCTGCATCACCATTAAAGACATCGTAGTCGGCCATCTATTCCTCTATAAATCTGTTAAAAAAATCGCTGCTCACAGTATAGCGCCTAACCGCGCCTACTGGCCGTATTGACGATGAAGATTATTGATCGCAGTATTAAAGCCGCTCATCGTCTCATCAATGATTTCCTCAGCACTCAGCACTTTATCGATGCGACCGCCAACCTGACCCTGGAGCGGAATCGCCGCCTCCATATCACCGCCAAAGTAGAGCGCCTGTAAATTGGCCATATGCTGCATAATATTAAACTTGCCCAATGGCTCAAGACCCGCGGTCAGCTCGGTCTTCAGTGCCCGCAGCGCCGGACGGCCCTGCTGGTTTAAAAATACCGTATCGGTTTCACGAGAGTTTACAATCGCCTCTTTCCAATTATTATGCACTGGTGACTCGGCGCAGGAGAGCATTCGTGTTCCCATCTGCACGCCCTCGGCTCCAAGAGCAAAAGCTGCGGCCATGGAGAGGCCATCGGCAATACCGCCAGCGGCGATAATTGGCACATCGCACTGCGAGCGAATCAGTGGCAACAGCACCATAGTGGAGACCGGGCTGGGATTTTTAAAACCACCGCCTTCGCCGCCCTCTACCACTAAGCCGTCGACACCGGCATCCAACGCTTTAAGTGCCATCTCTAAGGTTGGCACCACATGAAAAACAGTAATCCCCGCCGCTTGAAAATCCTTGGTGCAGACACTGGGACTGCCCGAGGAGGTGGTCACAAACTTGATCCCCTGCTCGACAACAAAGTCGATGATATTGCCGTCTCGAACATAGGACAACGCCACATTCATACCAAAGGGTTTATCGGTAAGCTCACGCATCTTCGCCACTTCAAGCTTGATATTGTCCAGTTCGCCAGAGCTGGTTTCAATCACGCCCAAACCGCCGGCATTGCTTACCGCAGCGGCCAGCTGTGAACGGGCAATCCAACCCATGGGGGCTTGGATAATCGGGTACTGAGTACCGGTTGATTGGGTAATGCGATTGGAAAACGCCATTTAAATACTCTTTATTGTTATTTTTAGTTTTAGTTTTAGTTTTAGTTTTAGTTTTAGTGGTTAGCGCGCTCAGAAAGATCTTTAATAATTCCCTGCTCAATTCGATCGAGACGATCCTGACCAAATACCTTAATTTGGCTATCAACAGCTTGACCATAGACTAAACTGGGCACACCCCAGAGATCGTGACCATAGAGCTCAGCCAAATTATCCTGTGCCCAAAGGCGCCAGGAATCATCTTTTAGGAGTGGCCGCGCCTGCCCCCAGTCGAGGCCTGCACGCTCCACCAATTGTTGCAACCCAGCATCCGATTCAGAGAGAATCCCTTCGGACCAAACACCCTGTGCACAGCTCTGTAAAAAACTCAGACCCAGGCCACAAGACTGGGCATAGGCAAACAGCGCATAACAGCGCTCAACACCGGCACCCAGCGGGTCGGCAATGCGACCAAAGGGCAGACCATATTTATCCGCCTCGCGCTTTACATCTGTAAGGATATAACCGCTCTTGGCTTTTGGCACCTGCATACGTCGCATCACCATGGGCAATACCGGCTTGACCTCTAAGGGCACCTGATAGTGATTGGCGAGCTGCCGCCCCCGCACCAGTGCAAGATAGGAATAAGGGCTGCGCATGGACCAGTACATAGTGATCCCCTTTACCTCAGCTGCCCCATCCTCGTCGCGGCTGGCTTTTAAACTCTGACTACAGAAATCTCGGTGGCTTTTATCAAATACAATGACGCTGCTCTGATCCTGTTGCAGACCCATCTCATTTAAGCGCTGCTCTAAGTGCTCCAACCGGTTGATGCCCCAGTACCACTCGCCACCATAGTGCAGCATGCCGCTGAGATAATGTCCCTGCTGTTTTAGCTGCGCTTCATTAGCCTGTAAATGATGTCTGTAACAGTCTTCATGAGCACTAATATTGCTGTCGACAATCTTAGCCAGACTGTCATTCTGCCCCTGCCAATAGGCATCAAACAGCTGCAAGGCATTCTCCAGATAGCCGGGCTGCAATTCCCAATGCAACAGCTGAGCGGTGAGCTGCATCGTATTTTCAGCTGACGCCTGGGGTGGCTGAGTCGGAAAGCGCAGATTGTAGAGTTGCGCAAGATGCGTCCCATCGGCAAAGGCATTGCTCTGCCACAGGGTCGGCGCCGGATACATATCTTCTTGAAGATTCAATACAGTGCGAAAATCAAAACTAACAGGATAGCGCTGGGCAAACTGCTCTAAGACTTGTAGCAAAAGGTAGCTGTGGGCGTCATTGAGGCGCAGATAGACGGTTATCCGGTGCTCTTGCTGATTGGCCAGGCGGCGCTTTTCTGCGCGACGGCGACGCAGATTGCGCAGCCACTGGCTGGTGATCAGTTGAATGATCCGCGGTTTCATTGAATTAATCATGGTGGCTGAGCACTCTTATTATGTTATGCGCTTGTTACTTTAACCGCTTATTGCTTTAAACACTTACTACTCTAAACACTTATTACTTTAGGCGCTTATTAAAGCGTAATTAGGCAACTTATGCAGCCTTGCGGGGCTATTTTCGGCAACCGATCAATCTATTGACACAGACAACTATCTGGCAGCAATGCCAAGTGCCAGACAACCGTTGATTCGAGATCTAAGCCCCATGAAAAAGCGCTATACAGTTGCCATTATCGTCCTCTTATAGATACCGGGCGCCTTTTCCACTTATGCACCTGCTGCTGGTTATTGAGATCTGTTTTCGCCTGATTAGCGGCAGCTAGCATCCCCTAACAGAAATCTACTATCTACAGACACAGCCGGGCAGCGCGGGCAATATCCGGTCCCTGATTGTTGTTTTAATCCTGCTACTGCTGTCCTTGCGCCCTGCCCAGTAAATCCGCATCAAGCCTGCTGCAGTGCCCAAGGCAGGACTAAGCAGTCATCAGTTGCCATTTACTTACCACAGCCCGAGGCGGATACTGATTTCAGGTAGGCGCTTGGTTGTTTTCATCCTACAATCGGGCCAAGTCTAAAAGGTTGTATTAAATAGCCCGTAGTAAAAAGCTCGTAGTAAAAAGCTCATAGCAAAAAGCTCAGATCAAAAACGATAAAAAGAAAACTAGCGCACCGTTAAAACGCCTTAACCCGTGCGCGTACAGGGGAATACTATGCTTTTACGCACACTCACCACACTCGCGACTTGCGCACTGCTCGGGCTCTCAAGCCTAGCCATTGCCCAGCCCACTGTTGTCAATGAACAGTCAATTTCTAATCCCGATGCCGAATGGCTGAGTTATGGCCGCGACTATCAGGAACAGCGTTTTAGTCCACTGGACAAGGTTAATCGCGACAATGTCGATGAATTAGATCTGGCCTGGTCGTTTAAGTTTGAAACCGCCCGCGGTATGGAGGCAACGCCTCTAGTACACAATGGTGTCATCTATGTGAGTACCGGCTGGAGCCATGCTTACGCTCTCGATGCCCGCACCGGCGAAGAACTCTGGCACTTTGATGCCAAGGTCCCCAAATCCCATTTAATTAAAACCTGCTGCGGCCCGGTTAACCGCGGCGTGGCAATCTGGCAGGAGGACGAAAATTCCCCCCTGCAAGTGTTTCTCGGTGCCTTGGACGGTCGATTGATAGCCCTGGATGCCCTTACCGGTGAACAGAACTGGTCGGTGCAAACTACCCCACCAGAGAGCAACTACAGCATTACCGGCGCACCCCGTGTGGTTAAAGGCATGGTTGTGATTGGCAATGGCGGTGCCGAACTCGGTGTGCGCGGTTATGTCAGTGCCTTCGACGTCAACACTGGCGAACAAAAATGGCGCTTTTACACTGTCCCTGGGGATCGCAACAAGCCTCAGGAGAGCCCTGCTCTGGAAGCGGCTCTGGAAACCTGGAACGGTGACGAATGGTACACAGTCGGTGGTGGCGGTGGCGGCACGGCCTGGGATTCACTGGTTTATGATCCGGAATTAGACTTACTCTATATAGGTACAGGTAACGGCTCCCCGTGGAACCGCGATCTGCGCAGCCCGGGTGGCGGCGACAACCTTTATCTCAGCTCAATAGTCGCGTTAAAGCCGGATACCGGTGAGTACGTTTGGCACTATCAGGTCACACCCAGAGATAACTGGGACTACACCGCCACTCAGCAGCTAGTGCTAGCGGAATTAGAGCTGCAAGGTGAAACCCGCAAAGTGATTATGCAGGCGCCTAAGAATGGCTTCTTCTATGTCTTGGATCGAGTTACTGGTGAACTGCTTTCCGCCGAAAAATTCGCCAAGGCAACCTGGGCCAGCCATATCGATATGGAAACTGGTCGTCCTGTAGAGACTGAGTACGCCGACTATCAAGCTAATGGCGGCAGCTATATCTGGCCCGCCCCTTTCGGCGCCCACAACTGGCAGCCGATGACCTACAGCCCTAAAACCGGCCTGATGTATATTCCAGTGCAAAATGTCCCGACGTTTTTTAAAGGTGTGGATGCGGTCAGCTATCAGGTTGATCGCTGGAACACCGGTATTGATCTCAATGAAGTGCGCGATCCAAAAAGCTGGGTTGCTGGTCGCGCCGCAGTGGATGCATTAATTTACGGTGAATTAGTCGCCTATGACCCAGTTACGCAACAGCGGGCCTGGTCAGTGCATCACCCTAAACCCTCCAATGGTGGCATTCTTAGCACCGCCGGTGATCTGGTCTTTCAGGGCACATGGGGTGGCAAGTTTGCAGCCTACGACGCCACCAATGGCGACATTTTATGGCAGTACCAATCCGACAGCGCCGTGCTGGCGGGCCCCATGACCTATGAGTTAGACGGCGAGCAATATATAGCCGTAGCCCAGGGCAGCGGTGGCGCTCTAATGCTCGCCGGTGGTGACGAAGTGAAGCGTAACTTCGTCAATCAAAACAAACTGCTGGTGTTTAAGAAAGGCGACTTTAATCTGACTCAGCCGATTCAAGATAATGGCGAGTCAGTGATTATGGCCCTGGGCCATGAAGCCAATAATGATCAGCAGGTAATCACCCACGGCGAAGAGATCTACGGTCGCAACTGTGGTTCATGCCACGGTATCAGTGCTAAAACCAATTATGTACTACCTGACCTGCGCCATATGAGTGAGCAGACCCATATCGACTTTACCGCGATTGTCTTGGGTGGCGCCTATGCCCACAAAGGCATGGCCGGCTTCTATGCGAGCCTCACGTCTGAAGATGTGGATGCGGTGCATGCATTCTTGGACCGTCAGCAACAGCGTCTACCAGAAATGGTCGAGATGAGCTTGCTGCAAAAGATTGAGTACTGGGTGAATTATGGCCTTGCCAAGATTGGCGAGCGATATCCAGATCTGCTGAATGCGACACGCGATATGATGATGTAAAACAAAAAAGCTGCATCTCAGCGAGGGCTGGGATGCAGCTTTTTTTTGATCTTAACTTTGTTAAAAAATAGCTAAAATATTTTCACAAAAAATCTTGAAACACTTTCTAATTAACACATTCTAAAACACTTTCTAATTAACAGATTCTAAAACACTTCTTAAAAAAGTCTTAACTACCGGTGTAAACCGGCGGGCGATTTTCGCCAAATGCATGCATAGTTTCGTGCATATCATTGGATTTCAAACTAGTCATCATAGTAAATAAACCATTTAATAACAGGCTCTGCTCAGTAGTCAGATCTTCACTCTGCTGCAAGATAAACTTGGTGCCGCGCACTGCCAGCGGTGGATTGGCCGCGATGGTATTAGCCATCTCCATAGCCGCAGCATAGGTGCTGTCAAAGTCTTCATAGACATCATTTACCAGACCAATTTTTTCCGCTCTGGCGGCATTGATATCTTTACCGGTGTAAGCCAACTCAGCCATATGTCCGGCGCTGATAATTTTTGGCAGGCGCTGCAATGTTCCCACATCGGCAACCAGGCCGATGCGTGTCTCACGCACACCAAACTGCCCATCCGCGGCACTAATGCGTACATCACAGGCGGTAATCAGATCAATACCGGCACCCAGGCAGTAGCCATGAACCACCGCAATTACCGGCAGCTGGCACTTAGCCAGAGACGAGATCGCCTCTTGAAAGGCTGTGGTAAAGCCAAGTTGATTTAAGTTTGCGACCGCCTCAGAAGGGGCTTCTATAGTCTTCGCAGCATCCAAACCACCGGCCATCAAATCAATACCAGCGCAGAAGTGCTTGCCACGTCCGGCAAAAATAATTGCTCTGATCTCTGGATCGGCAGCCAGCTCATTAAGCGCTTCCGGAATGGCTGCCCACAACGCTGGTGTCAAGGCATTGTATTTCTCTGGACGATCGAGCCATAGGGTGCCCACAGCACCGTTTTTTTCAATTGAGACTACATCTGATGAAAAAGCCATTTTAATCGGTTTCCGTATTAATTAAATTTAATATTGTTATTATTTTAATCTGTAAACTGTCTCTAAACTGTCTCTAATAACCAGCACTGCCATCCATCACTTTATCATAAAGATCGCGCTCTAGCTTTTGATACTCTTTCATCCGCGGCGGCATCACATAGAGGTCGTCAGAGACCTGATCCAGGTGAAAAGCCTGCTTGCGCAGATCGCCCTTAAGCAGTTTAAAGGTGCCCGTGGTGTTAGCCTCAGACTGCACTCGAACAAATACCGGCTGGGAAAAATGCGTCAGGTTGGCATTGACGAAAGTTGAAAACGCCTCCATATCAAAAACCTGCCCAGACTTGAGGGTCAGTGACACCATGCCCGCTTTACCCTCTGTGGCCGGTATATCAACACCGTAGACATTGGCCATTTCCACCTGGTCACAGGCATTTAGAATCTCTCCGACTTCGTTGGTGGAGACATTCTCTGAACGCCAGCGGAAGGTGTCCCCGACTCGATCAATGAACTGGTAGTGGGGCTTGCCAAGGGCAAAACCCACATCGATCTCACTGATCAAGTCACCGGTGTTAAACCAAGCATCTCCAGGCACAACCACATCCCGAAGGATTTTGGACTCGGTGGCATCGTCATTGGTGTAACCATCAAACTTATAGCGCTCATCGATTTCACCCAGCAGCAGGCCCGGCTCCCCCACCGCAACTTTGGTCAGCTCGCCATTGGCGTCGCGGACCATTTCGTCAGCATCAATATCGTATTTCACCAACATCACTGTCGCTGGGGTCATGCCCATGGTGCGATCTTTATTTAACGCATTAAAGAAGCTCACATTGCCTTCACTGGAGCCATAGAACTCACAGACTCGCTCGATCCCAAAGCGCTGTTTAAATTCATCCCATATGTCCGGTCGCAGACCATTGCCAAAGACTCGGGTCAGGGTGTTATTTTGCTCAAAGGGCGACACTGGCTGGGCCAGCAGATAACGGCACAGCTCACCCACATAGATAAAGTTGGTGGTCTTGTATTTGTGCACATCAGACCAAAACTCCGATGCAGAGAAACGCCGGCGCAAGAATATCGACGCGCCGGTATAAAAAGAGCTACCAATACCGCACATTAAGCCGGTGCCATGAAACAGCGGCAGGCAGAGATAAAAGCGATCGCTGGGTTTCGCCTGACAACCGGCAAGACCAAAGGCGTGAGCCGCCGCCATCCAGCGGCGGTGAGGAATCTTTGCCGCCTTGGGCATACCGGTGGTGCCAGAGGTGAAGATATACATGGCGGTAGAGCCGGCCAAAATAGTGTTGGTATCCTCTATATTGGTAGTCGGATACTGCTCCAGAGTGCTGACAATATCTTCCGCATTGCTCGGCACTGGATGACTGCGCTGATCCGCAACCCAGAGAATATCTTCATCTCCCAGTGCCAGTTCTGAACGCACTGCATCTAAATTGCCATAGACCTCTTCGCCGATCAGACATTTGCTGGAACTGGAAACAGTGACACAGTGGGCCAGCTGAGCGCCAGTCAATGCATAGTTAATCAGACTCGAGATGGCACCGAGTTTTTGCAGCGCAAAGGTGCAGGCGAGCATCTCGATGCGATTTTCCATCATCACTGAAACGCAGTCGTCGCGTTTAACACCGCGGGCTCTCAAGGCATGGGAAAACTGATTGGTGAGAGCATTAAACTCACCCCAGGTGAGCTCCCTGCCCTCAAATATAATCATATTGCGGTCAGCGTATTTGGCCACAGTGTCCTCTAGGACGGTGGCCATTGAAATGGCGACATCATTGGCCGGCGGCTTAACCGCCAAAACCGGCACCAATTTAAGAAACTCTCTGGTGACGCGAAAAAACTCTTTTATATCAAACATAGACAGGTGGCCTGTTAGTGTTTATTGCTGTTATTTTTTTTGACTGGGATTGAGTTTGGCTCTTGATCTAGTTCTAGATCTAGTTCTGACCAGTGATTTTTCTCATCAGCTTGTTCATGCCGCCGATCCAGCGGTCATAGCTGCTGGTCTTGTTGCGCATATACTCGAGCACAATAGGATGGGGCAAGATCATAAAGCTCTCACTGCGCAGACCTTCGACTACTGTTTCGCAGAGTTCTTCTGGCTCGATCATGCCGTTGCTGGCAGCTGCAGCGGTGGCATCGTTATCGTTATCGGTCATTGCCGTGCGCACAGCCTGGGGACAGAGCATCGATACTTTGATGCCCTCATGCTTGTGGTGAATCGCCAGCCACTCACCAAAACCCACGGCGGCATGCTTGGTAACACCGTAAGCGGCACCGCCAATCTGGTTTAGTAGTCCGGCTGCGGAGGAGGTATTAAGGAAATAACCACCACCCCTTGCAGTCATTAAAGGCAGCAGATGACGGGCAGCGTAGACATGGGACATAACATTGATATCCCAGCTCATCTGCCATTCTTTATTTGGCGAGTTAATGCTTTCGCCCATACCCACACCGGCATTGGAGCAAAATAGATCAATTGGGCCAACGTTGCTTTCAGTGTCTTGGATAACCCGCTGGATATCATCTTCTTTAGACACATCCGCGCTCATGGCAACGCCGCCAATCATCTCAGCGGTAGCCTGGGCACCCTCAATATTAATATCCACGGCAACGACTTGCTTGGCGCCTTCGGCTTTAAAGCGAATCGCCATTGCTCGACCAATACCACTGGCGGCGCCAGTGACAACGATAATTTTATCTTGTAATTCCACGCTGTTCCCCCTGATAGGCGGCGAATAAGTTCGCCGGCCCAAATTATTTTTATTTTTTATTGTTTCTGTTTTTTTAACTCTAGAGCCGTTTAACTGTAGAGCCCTTTAATTCTAGAGCCCTTTAATTCTAGACCCCTTAACTTTAGAGCCCCTTAACTCTAGAGTCGCTTAACTCAAAGCCTCTCTACGTCTAATGCGTTCTATTTAAACACTGTCTTCTCT